>NZ_JAIUJZ010000089.1:0-31859 GCF_020176775.1 Saccharopolyspora sp. 6M | reverse complement strand
GGACGGTGCTTGCGGGGACTGGGGGGCCTGCTGCGCGGCGGGAGGTTGCTGGGCCGCGGGGGACTGCGGCTGCGCGGCGCGCGACCGGCGTCCGCCACCACCGTCGGGGGGCTCGGGTTCGGCGGCTCGGCGGTGCGAGCCGGTGCCCGCGCCGGGGGCCTTGCCGTGCTTGGACAGGAGGTCGAACACCCGCGTCCCGCCGGTGCCGTCGTCGCCTAACGCGCGGCGGCGCCGCCCGGACTGCTGTTCGGGGGCGTTGTCCTCGTCCGGGCCCCCGTCTTGGTGGGGACTGTGGTGCCCGTGCTGGCCATGCCGGGGGTCCTGCGGCACCCGTGTTCCCTCCCCACCGTCGCAATCGATGGTGTCGTCGTTCGGTATGGGCGTCAGCGGTCGACTCCCCGAAGTCCTATCGCTTAACGCTCCCGAGATAGTACGGCTGATCGCCCGAACTGACGATAGTGGGCGACAATTTCTTCACAATCAGTGCACGATTCGCTGAGAACGTGCGCCGGAACGCCCAACTGTGTTACGCCACTTGACCGGCACATACACCCTGTGTAGGTACCTTCGGTTCCGGCGGGATCGCTCTCAGTAGCCGAGCAGTCTGGCCCCGGCGCGCCGCTCCGCGCCCAGGCCCGCGATGTGGACCTCGCTCGCGGAACGGTAGGCGACGGCGTTGCGGCCCGATTGCTTGGCCGCGTACAGCAGCGCGTCCGCGCCGATGAGCTGCTGCTCGGCGGTCGCGGACGGCGAAGCGTGCTGCCCGGTGTCCGGTTCGTGCGCCATCCCGATGCTCACGGTGACGCGCAGCCCGGGCGCCAGCTGCGACCAGGGGAACCGCTCGATGCGGATCCGCGCCGCCTCGCACACCGCCACCGCGCGGGCCGCGTCGATGGAGGGCAGCACGAGCACGAACTCCTCGCCGCCGTAGCGAGCGCAGAACGAGCCCGACGGCAGCGCCTCCTGCAGCAGGTCCACGACCCGCTGCAGGACCCGATCCCCCAGCAGGTGCCCGTAGGTGTCGTTGACCTGCTTGAACCAGTCCAGGTCGACGAGTCCGACGGCCAGGCCGCCCGGGCCGTCGACGGCGAGCAGGTCGGCGAGGCGTTCGTCGAGGTAGCGCCGGTTGTAGCTGGCGGTGAGGCTGTCGCGGAGGCTCTGCTCGCGGGCTTCGGCGTGCTCGCGGCGCAGCCGGTTCACCTCGTGCCGGAGCTGTTCGGGCACGCGCGGCGTGTCCTGGGTGGACAGCAGGTCCAGCGCGGAGCGCAGGTGGTGGTAGGCCTGGCGCCACTGCCCCCGGGACGCCAGCAGCGCGGCGATCGACTCGTGCAGTTCCACCATGCCGCCCTCGTTGGCCAGCTCGTGACGCGTGCGTCGCGGCCCGAGGTCCGGCGGTGGAGCCGGTGCGGGGCACAACGAACGCGCGACGTCCTCGCGCAGAGGTTCGGGTCCGGCGAAGCCGTCGCGCAATCCGGTCATCGCTGTCACCTCCCGTCCGTGGTGTCGTCGGCTCCGGCGGGTCGCTTGAGGCGCCGGGATGCGTGTACTGCGGAATTCGCTCATCCGGCTTACCAGCCTTTGCTCCGAATTGGTGAGTGCGTCTCACGTCGCCGGGCTGCCTTGGTGTGTACCGGCCCTGGCCAACGGGTGGAAGCGAAACGGGATCTCCCCACCCGCACGGACGAACCGAGCCCGATGTGTTTCCCGTCACAGCAGCGCACGTGCCTGTTCTCCGTTCGCGTCATGAGGCACCCCCGGTCGGGCAGGGGGCGAATCCGTGGACCCGCCCGTCGAGCAGCACGAGGTGCTGGGACCCGATCTGCCTGCCGATGATCGTCCCGTCCCGGCGGACCGTTACCTCCACGCCGACGACCCGCACGTCACCGCGCGGCGGTCCCGTCGAGTCCGGTTGGTAGCCGGGGTCCGGCCGCAGCGTGCTCATCGCCGGTTCCAGCTGCACCGTGAGCCCGTCGAGCTCGCAGGTGCGGTCCGCGTAGTCCGGGTGCTGGGTGCGGGTGAAGAAGTCCTGCTGGGCCCGCGCCCCCGCGCGGGCGGCGGCGTCGTTCGCGGCGAAGTAGTCGCGGACCTGCTGCTCCGGGGCCGGTGGCTGCGGCGTGGTGGAGCACCCCGCGAGCGCGCACGCCGCGAGGCACAGCAGAGCGGTCCGCATCGTCGCGTCAGCCGCCGCTGTGGTCGATCTCGGCGCCCGCGGGCACGCACCGGTCCTCGGGGTCGTCCAGCCAGCCCTCGGGGAGCACGACCTTCCCGGCGGAGCCCTGGCGCCCGCGGGGGCCTTCGGCGTCGGCGGGGAACGACACGTCCGGGTCGAGGTCGGCGAGCAGGTCGTCGAGCTCGGCGAGGCTGGACACCAGCCCGAACCGGTGCCGCAGGTCGGAGCCGACGGGGAACCCGCGCAGGTACTGCGCCATGTGCTTGCGCAGGTCGCGGACGCCCTTCTGCTCGCCCATGTGCTCGCTGAGCAGCTCGCCGTGCCTGCGCAGCACCCGCCGCACCTCGCCGAGGTTCGGTCCCGGCGGGATCTCGCGGCCGGTGAACGCGGCCTGCAGGTCGCGGAACAGCCAGGGCCGGCCGAGGCAGCCGCGCCCGACGACGACGCCGTCGCAGCCGGTCTCGGCCATCATCCGCAGCGCGTCGCCGGCGCTGAAGATGTCGCCGTTGCCGAGGACCGGGATGCCGCGCACGGCCTCCTTCAGGCGGGCGATCGTGCTCCAGTCGGCGGTGCCCGAGTAGCGCTGCGCGGCGGTGCGCGCGTGCAGCGCGACGGCGGCGGCGCCGGACTCCTCGGCGATGCGGCCCGCGTCCAGGTAGGTCAGGTGGTCGTCGTCGATGCCGATGCGGAACTTGACGGTGACCGGGATGCCCGCGGGCTCGGCGGCACGCACCGCCGCGGTGACGATGTCCTCGAACAGCCGCCGCTTGTACGGCAGCGCCGAGCCGCCGCCCTTGCGGGTGACCTTCGGGACGGGGCAGCCGAAGTTCATGTCCACGTGGTCGGCGAGGTCCTCGGCCACGATCATCCGCACCGCTTCGCCCATGGTCACCGGGTCGACGCCGTACAGCTGCATCGACCGCGGGTGCTCGTCGGCGTCGAACGTGATCATCTGCATGGTCTGCGGATGCCGCTCCACCAGCGCCCGGCTCGTGATCATCTCGCAAACGTAGAGCCCCGCGCCGTACTCCCGGCACAACCTGCGGAACGCCACGTTCGTGATCCCGGCCATCGGCGCGAGCACCACCGGCGGATCCACCGCGTGCGGCCCGATCCGCAGCGAGTGCGCGGGCGGTTTCTCGGCGGTCGGCACCATCGAATCGAGCACGGTCACGCCTGCCATTGTCCCTGACGCCGAACCCGACCTTCGCGGCCCCGCGCGCCCCCGACGCTCTTCGGCCCACCGCCACACGAGATGACCACGCCCTTGTACGCTGACCCCGCGGGGCGTTAGCTCAACTGGCAGAGCAACGGACTTTTAATCCGTGGGTTCTGGGTTCGATCCCCAGGCGCCCCACCATCCCGCCTGGTCAGAGCGTTGTTCGGTTCCCGGATCAAGATCGCATCCACACAGAACCCACACGGAACCAGTTTGACTCTTTAGCGAAGGCTGCTTCGAGCGCCGTCGCCGCGTCCCGGCTGACCGTCTTCCGAGCCAGGTAGACGTCCTGGGTCATCGACACCCGGGAGTGCCCGAGCAGGCCCGCCCCTGACGCGGTGAGCCCCGGGGCAAGAGCCCGATGCGGTGAGGGGAGACCGACCGCGTCGCGTGCGCACGGATCCTGATCGGACGCCGAGTCGGCCGGAGTCGTCGGGGGCGTCGTTATGCTGCGGGGATGGAGCAGCGGGTGAGCCTGGTCACGCTCGGCGTGGATGATCTGGGGCGGGCGAAGGAGTTCTACGAGCGGCTCGGCTGGCGCGGGCAGGAGCTCAGCGAAACCGTGTTCTTCCAGACCGGCGGCAGCGCGTTCGTGCTGTGGGGTCGGGAGGCGCTCGCGCGGGACTGCGGGCTGCCGGTGGATCGCGGGTTCGGCGGCGTCTGCCTCGCGCACAACGCCCGGTCCGCGGCCGAGGTCGACGAGATCGTCGCGGCCGCCGAGGCGGCCGGCGCTCTGGTGACCAGGCGTCCCGCTGAGACGTTCTACGGCGGCTACGCGGGCGTGTTCACCGACCCGGACGGGCACCCGTGGGAGATCGCGCACAACCCGGATTTCCCGCTCGCCGCCGACGGTTCCCTCACCGTCCCGGACCTCGGCGCCCAGTAGCCGAGTGCTTCCGCAAGAGCGCGGGCGACGGGCGGAACCACCGGCGCCCGACCGCGACGTGCACCGCGGACAGCACGACGAGCACCAGCGGCAGCAGCAGGTAGCCGACGAGTCCGGCGGTGAACTCGCCCGACGTGCCGCCCACGTCCGGCGACGTCCCAGTGATCATCACCAGGTCGAAGGCGGCGAACCCGCCGTTCACCAGCGTGCCCGCGAAGAACACCACCAGAACCCGGCGGGCCTGCCCGGCGATCGTCGTGTTCAACCCGCCCTGCACCAGGTAGCCGCGCCCGGCGACGACCACGATCGAGGACCCGGTTCTGCGGGTAGATCCCACTCGTCTTCCTCGTTCAGGATCCAGCGGTCGTGTCCCATGGCCCGGTGGCCGTACCCAGTGATCGGTCGTGGTGGGTCGGGTTCCGGATCAGCGGCGGTTGAGGAGGGCTTCGGCCGCTGCTCGGGCGTGGTGGGCCGGGGCCGGGGTGCCGGTGATCGCGGCGGTGGTGATGGCGCCTTCGACGAGGACGTTGAGCTGTTCGGCCAGCGCGCCGGCCCGCGCCTCGCCGGCGTCGGTGAGGAGCGTGGCGAGGTACCGCTGCACCTCGGTCTTGTGCTCGCGGACGACGGCGGCGACGGCGGGGCTGGTGGCGCCGAGCTCGCCGAAGGAGTTCAGGAACGCGCAGCCGTGGAAACCCGGTTCGGAGAACCACTCGTGCAGCCAGTCGAAGACGGCGAGCACCTGTTCGGCGCCTCGGGCGCGGGTGGTGACGGAGCGGGCGAGGGAGTCGCGCCACCGCCCGTCGCGGCGCCGCAGGTAGCCGACGACGAGCTGTTCCTTCGAGGGGAAGCACTGGTAGAGCCGTTTGAGCGAGACGCCGGAGGCGGCGCGGATCTCGTCCATGCCGACGGCCTGCACGCCGCGCGCGTAGAACAGCTCCTCGGCGGCGTCGAGTAGCCGGGTGGTGGCGGTGCGCTGGTCCATCGGTCTGCTCCCTGGCGTGGAGAACGTGCGTTCTCTAGATTAGCAGCGCGGAGAACGCACGTTCTCCAGCGTGCGAGAGGAGAGCACCATGACCGGACGTCCCCCGTACCCGCCGTTCGGCGCGGACACCGCGGCGCAGAAGGTGCAGGCCGCAGAGGACGCGTGGAACACCACCGACCCGGAGGCGGTCGCGCTCGCCTACACCGAGGACTCGGTGTGGCGGAACCGGGACCGGTTCGTCACCGGCCGGGCGGAGATCGTCGAGTTCCTGCGGGAGAAGTGGCGCCGCGAGCTGGACTACGCGCTGCGCAAGGAGCTGTGGGCGTTCACCGCGGACCGCATCGCGGTGCGGTTCCAGTACGAGTGCCGGGACGCGGACGGCCGCTGGTGGCGCTCGTACGGCAATGAGCTGTGGGAGTTCGCGCCGGACGGGCTGATGCGCCGCCGCGAGGCCAGCATCAACGACCTCGCGATCGACGAATCGCAGCGGCGGATCTTCGGCCCGCGCCCGGCCGAGCAGCGCGGGGTGCCGTTCCCGCTGCGGTGACCGCGGTCGTCGTCATCCGCGCGCGATGACGGCTCGGACCAGCGGCCCCGGGTCGTCGTCCGCTCCTCGCGCCGTGCGGCCCAGGTCGAGCAGGTCGTCGAGCAGCGCGGTGATCCGCCCGGTCGTCCCCGGACGGCTCATCCTCGGATCACCCTGCGGTGAGCATCCATGACCGCGGCGGGCCGGTGGTCCGAGGCTCGCGGCGTCCGCATTCCGTACATGTACAGTGGTTCGTACATGTACGGAACCGGTCGCCGGGCCGGTGCGCACGGGAGGTGCGACGTGACGTCCCAGACCGCTCGCCAGCGGGTCCGCGGTGAACTGCGGCAGGAGATCCTCGACGCCGCCGAGCGGCTCATCCGGGACGAGGGCTTCCCCGGGCTCACCATGCGCAAGCTCGCCGGGCGCCTCGGTTGCGCGCCCATGTCGCTGTACTCGTACTTCGCGGACAAGCAGGCGATCCTGCGCGCGCTGGCCACCCAGGGCTTCGAACGCGTCGCCACCGACCTCGCCGGCACCGGCGGGCAGGGCGGCGTCGACGGGCTCCGCGAGCTGATGCTCGCGTTCGTGCGCTACGCGCAGGACGACCCGGTGCACTACCGGGCGCTGTTCATGAGCGGCACCCCGGCGGACAAGGCCGAATGCCCGGACGAGGTGAACCCGGCCTACCGGCTCGTCGCCGAGCGCGTCGCGGGCTGCCTCGAACAGGGCGTGCTCGCCGGGGACGCCACCGCGATCAGCACCGTGCTGTGGACGACCGCGCACGGCGCCGCCTCGGTGCTCGTCACGTTCGGGCACCGGCCCGCCGACTCGCCGGACGCCTACGCGGCCGCCGTGGTCGACAACGCGCTCGCCGGGTTGCGGGCCCGTCCCGCCACCCGGCTCTGAACCACCCGCTCCCGCAGGAGATGCCGATGACCACCGCCCAGGAACTCGTCCCGATCCCGCAGCCCAAACCGAAGCCGCTCGTGGGCAACCTGCTCGAACTCGACGGCGGCAAGGGCGTGCTGCGCTTCGTGGAGATGGCCGCCGAGCACGGCCCGATCTTCCGGCTCCAGCTGCCCGGCCGGAGCCTGATCATCGTGCAGTCCCAGGAGCTCGTCGACGAGCTGTGCGACGAGGAGCGGTTCGACAAGGCCCTCGGCTCCGCCCTGGTCAACGTCCGCGACTTCGCGGGCGACGGGCTGTTCACCGCGTGGACCGAGGAACCGAACTGGCAGGCCGCGCACCGCATCCTGATGCCCGCGTTCGGCCCCGCCGCGCTGCGCACCATGTTCGACGGCATGGCCGACATCGCCGAGCAGCTGCTGCTCAAGTGGGAACGCCAGGGCCCGGAGCACCGCGTCGACATCGCCGACGACACGACCCGGCTCACCCTCGACACGATCGCGCTGTGCTCGTTCAGCCACCGCTTCAACAGCTTCTACGCGGAGCGGCTGAACCCGTTCGTCGAATCGATGGTGCGCGGGCTCGTCGAAGCCGGGGCGCGCCCGCGGCGGCTGCCCGGCCAGGAACTGCTGATGCGCGGCACCCGCAAGCAGTACGCGGCGGACGTCGAGCTGATGCACCAGGTCGCCGACCAGCTCATCGCCGACCGCAGGCGAAACCCGCTGCCGGCCGGGGAGAGCGACATCCTCGACACGATGCTCACCGCGGCCGACCCGAAGACCGGGCGGCGGCTCCCGGACGAGAACGTGCGCCACCAGCTGGTCACCTTCCTCATCGCCGGGCACGAGACCACCAGCGGACTGCTCACCTTCACGCTGCACGAACTGCTGCGGCACCCCGAGGTGCTGGCGACCGCGCGGTCCGAAGTGGACCGGGTGCTGGGCGACGAGGCGCCGCGGTTCGAGCACCTGAGCGGGCTCGGCTACCTCGACCAGGTCCTCAAGGAATCGCTGCGGCTGTGGCCGACCGCGCCCGCGTTCGGGGTGTCGCCGCGCGCCGACGGGACCGTGCTCGGTGGCCGCTACGAGGTGAACCGGGACGACGAGCTGCTCGTCGTGGTGCCCGGGCTGCACCGGGACCCGGCGGTGTGGGGTGCGGACGCGGAGACCTTCGACCCGGACCGGTTCACCTTCGAACGGGCCGAGGCGCTGCCGCCGAACGCGTGGAAGCCGTTCGGCAACGGGCAGCGCTCCTGCATCGGCCGCGGCTTCGCGCTGCAGGAGGCGACGCTGTTCCTGGCGATGCTGCTGCAGCGCTTCGACATCACCGCCGCCGACCCCGACTACCAGCTCAAGATCAAGCAGACGCTGACGATCAAGCCGGAGGGCCTGTTCATGCACGTCCACCGGCGGGACCGGCGGATCGTGCACGGCGGCGCCCCCGCCGAGCGGTCCGCGCCCGAGGTGGCGCAGGCCGAACCGAACGGCGTGCCCGTGCGGGTGTTCTACGGCTCCAACTCGGGCACCGCGCAGGCCTTCGCGCAGCGCATCGCGAACGACGCCACCGCCCGCGGCTGCACCGGCGAACTCGCCGAGCTCGACGCCGCGGCGGGCGACCTCGGGCCGGACGGCGTCGCCGTCATCGTCACCGCCTCCTACGAGGGGCAGCCGCCGGACAACGCGCGCGAGTTCGTGCGCTGGCTGCGGGAGCAGCCCGACGGCTCGCTGGACGGGGTGCGGTACGCGGTGTTCGGCTGCGGCAACACCGATTGGGCGCGCACCTACCAGGCCGTGCCTGCCGAAGTGGACGAGCAGCTGGCCCGGACCGGTGCGAAGCGCCTGCTGCCGCGCGGCCGGGCCGACGCGCGCGGCGACTTCTTCGGCGACTTCGACGACTGGTACGCCGGGTTCTGGGAGCCGGTCGCCGCCGAGTTCGAGCTCGGCGACGCGACACCGGCCACCGGCCCGCGGCTCACCGCGGAGCACGTCGGGGCCGTGCGCGACCCCATCGTGCGGGCCAACGACCTGCAGTGGGGGACGGTCGTGGCGAACCGGCCGCTCAGCTCCCCGGACGTCGGCGCCAAGCACCACGTGGAGATCGCCCTGCCCGAGGGCGTCCGGTACCGCGCCGGGGACTACCTGGCGGTGCTGCCGGTGAATCCGCCGGCCGTGGTGGCGCGGGCGCTCAGCCGCTTCGAGCTGGCCCACGACGACCAGGTGGTGCTGCGCGGGGAGGGCACCTCCCTGCCCACCGGTGCGCACGTCGCCGCCGGGGAACTGCTCGGCAGCTACGTCGAACTCGGCAGGCCCGCCACCCGCAGGCAGCTCGACGAACTGGCCGGGGCGACAGTGTGCCCGCCCGACGCGCAGGCGCTGCGCGCGCTGGCCGCCGACCCGGAGGTGCACGCCGAGCAGGTGCTGCGCCCCGGGGTCACCGTGTTGGAACTGCTGGAGCGCTACCCCGCCTGCCGCCTCGACTTCGGCGCGTTCCTGGCGCTGCTGAGCCCGTTGACGCCGCGGCAGTACTCCATCTCCAGCTCTCCCCGGTGGAACCCGGAACACGCCACGCTGACCGTCGCCGTGCTGAACGAACCCGCGCGGTCCGGCGCGGGCACCTACGAGGGCGCCGCCTCGAACCACCTCGCGCAGGCGCTGCCCGGGTCGAAGGTCGCCGTCACCGTGCGCCCGTCGAACGTGGCGTTCCACCCGCCGGAGCTGGACGTGCCGCTGGTGCTGGTGTGCGCGGGCAGCGGCATCGCCCCCTTCCGCGGTTTCCTGCAGGACCGGGCGCTGGCCGCGGCCGAGCAGGGTGTGCGGCCCGCGCCTGCGCTGCTGTTCTTCGGTTGCCACGGCCCCGAGTCCGACCAGCTGTACCGAAACGAGCTGGCCGAGTGGGCGGCGGCCGGAGTGGTCGACGTGCGGCCCGCGTACTCGGCGGAACCCGACGGCGGCATCCGCTACGTGCAGGACCGGCTGTGGGCCGACCGGGCCGAGGTCGCCGAGCTGGTCGAACGGGGCGCGACCGTGTTCGTGTGCGGCGACGGGCAGCGGATGGCGCCCGCGGTGCACCGCACCTGCGCCCGGATCTACGCGGAGGTCACCGGTGCGGACGAGGAGCAGGCCGCGGAGTGGATGACCGCGATGGAGCGGGACCGGGCGCGCTACGTCGCCGACGTCTTCGGCTGAGCGGCGCGCGGAAGCGGCGCGGGGTGCGTTGCCCGAGCCGACCCCGATGCGACTCGGGCAACGCCTGCCACCGCGACCCCGTCCTGGCGGTGGCGCATTTCGAGGTGTGCCGCGGGACGCTTCCGCACGCCCCTTCGCCCCCTCGACGATGCGGTGCGCGGAAGGAGGTCACCCTTGCCCTGATCGGTCTCTTTCCGAGGTGATTCGAGCACCCGCGGTCACTGATGATGACACTGCCGCGTGATGGCCGAAAAGAACACGCACGAATGCGGGTTCAGTTGGAATAATCGGCGATTTCTCGGAGCTTGAGGGGATTCGTCACGATGATGCGCCGGTAGCGCCGTTCGATGACTCCGCGCTCGGCGAGGTCGCGCAGCGCTTTCTGCACCGTCCGCAACCGCACTCCCGCCAGCGTGGCCAGTTCGTCGTGGGTCAGCGGCGGCCCGATGCGCCAGCCGCCCTCGGGGTCCTGCTCGCCGTAGGTGTCGACCGCCTCCACCAGCAGCCGCGGCACCCGCTGCGTCGCCGACAGGTTCGCGTTGTCGATCCGGCGGCGGTTCGCCCAGCGCAGCCGAGCGTTGACCATGAGCACCATCGCGACCGCCGCGTCCGAGTGCTCGTGCAGGAACCGGCGGAAGTCCGCCGACTTGATCAGCCGGGTGCGGGCGTGCGAACCCGCGATGACCGTCGCCGACCTCGTGCGCTGCTCCAACGCGGCCATCTCCCCGACCAGGTCACCGCCGAAGCGGATGCCCAGCAGCGTCGTGCCGCCGACCTCGGACAGCGCCAGCACCTTCGCCGAACCGCTGAGCAGCAGCACCACGTGCGTGCTGTCGTCGCCCTGCCGCAGGATCTTCTGCTCCGCCTCGAAGATCACTTCCGAGCCGAGGGAGAGCAGTGCCTGCCTGGTTTCGCGGCGCAGCCGGGCGAGCAGGCTGAACTCCGTCCATCGCGCCTGTGGTGGATCAGTGATGACCGCTCCTCCCAACGGGGCGCGAGGTGCGATGACCTTTTCGGCCGAACCCGGGTTCGGCCGACCCGCGGTGCATCGACGGGCGCCGGTCCCCGTTCATTCTGGAACCGGTGAACGGGGGCGGTCACCGCTGACCGGGTGACCGGTTCCGCGGTGGCCGAAAACCCCGTTGCCCCGCGCAGGTTCTCGATTCAGCCGGGATCCTCACCAATCTGGTCGCCGAATTGGGCGGATCCGCGCGACACTCACCCGTTCGCACCAATGGCAGTTCTTTTTTTGGAATATGCATTCGGATTGTTCGGGCGGGGGGGGGGGGGGGGGGGGCGGGGGCGGCCGCCCCCCCCCCCCCCCCCCCCCCCCCCCCCCCCCCCGCCGGAATCAGACGAGCGTGCCGGAATGCGCGAGGGCGAATTCCCGCAACGACCGGGGCGCCCGCCCGGTGAGCTCCGCGACCGCGCCGGTCACCAGGTCCTCCTCCCCGTTCCGGATGCCCCGGTCCACCGCGGCCAGGGCCGTCGCGAACGGCTCCGGCATCCCGGCCGCGCGGAACACTTCGCGACGCTCGGACGTGCGCACCGGGCGGTGCCGGACCGGGCGGCCGGTGACCTCGGCGAGCACCTCGGCGACCTCCGCGTAGGACAGCGCCTCCGGGCCGGTCAGCAGGTGCTCGCCGGACACCGCGGGATCGGTGAGCGCCCGGGCTGCCACCGCGGCGATGTCCGCGGCGTCGATCCAGCCGAGCTTGCCGTCCCCGGCCGCGCTGACCAGCTCGCCGCGCTCCCGCAGCCCCACCGCCAGCGGGTGGTCGCCGAGCAGGTTCTGCATGAAGCCCGACGGCCGCAGCACCACCGGCTCCGGCATCGACCGCACCGCCGCCACCAGCTCGGCCACGCCCGGCGCGTCCGGCAGCACGATCAGCGAACCCAGCAGCACCACCCGCCGCACCCCGGCGGCGCGCGCCGCGGCGAAGAACGGAACCGCGAACCGCATCGGCTCCAGCTCGGCCGGCGGCGGCACCAGGTAGACCGCTCGTACCCCGTCCAGCGCGGGCGCGAACGTGCTCGGCTCGGCCCAGTCGAAGCGCACCCGACCGGGGCCGGGGTTCCGGGAGGCGACGGTCGCGTCCGGCAGCAGCCGGGACAGCGGGCGGCCGGTGGTGCCGGTCCCGCCGATCAGCAGCGCGCTCACTCCGCCCCCTCCAACGCCGCGACCAGCGCGGGCAGCTCACCGGCGGCCTTCGCCGCCAGCACCGGGCTCCAGTAGTCCCGGTAGTGCGCGATCAGCCCGTCCACCACGGTCAGCACCGCGATGTAGGGCATGACGTACGGCTCGCCGGTGCGCACCGTGCGGCCGTGCGCGGTGAACTCGGCGATCACCGTCCGCGGGTCCGCCGTCTCGTGCAGCTCGAAGGCGGGGAACCCGGTGATGTCCACGCGGCCCGGGTAGTCCGCCAGGTACTCGCGCATCCCCTCCCGCCCGTCGACGCGGGCGGGGGTGCCGCACGCGAACGGGGCCTCGAAGACCACGTCCGGCGCGAGCAGGTCGATCGCGCCCGCCATGTCCTCGGCGAGCAGCAGTGCGGTGAACCGGTCGATCACGTCGGCCGGTGAGTTCGGCACGGGCACGGGCCCTCCTTCGTCGGTGGTCGCCGTCCACGTTCGGCCGCTCGGCGCCTCGCGGGCACGTCCGGCCGAACCCCGGACCGCCGGTCCGTGGATGCCGGTCGCGGGCCGTGCCAGGCTGGCGCCGTGGGCAAACGAGACCTGGGCGCGTTCCTGCGCAGCCGCCGCGAGTCGCGCGCGCCCGCGGCGGCCGGGGTGGTCGCCGGGCCGCGGCGGCGCACTCCGGGCTTGCGGCGCGAGGAGGTCGCGGCGCTGGCCGGGGTGTCGGCGAACTACTACGAGCGGCTGGAGCAGGCCCGCGGTCCGTACCCGTCGCCGCAGGTGCTGGACGCGTTGGCGGCCGCGCTGGGGCTTTCCGCCGCCGAGCGGGACCACCTCGGGCGGCTCGCCGAGCACGCCCCGGCGAGTCCCGAACCGGCCGCGGAGGTGCCCGTCGAGGTGCGCCGGCTGCTGGACCGGCTCGGCCCGGTCCCCGCCTACGTGCTCAACGCGCGGCACGACGTGCTCGCCTGGAACCCGGCCGCGGCCGCGCTGCTGGTGGACTTCGCGGCGCTGCCCCCGGCGGAGCGCAACGTCCTCCGGTTGTCGATGGAGGGCGGTCCGCTGCGGTGCGAGCCGTCCGGGGACGGGTTCACCCGGCACGTCGCCTCCGAGCTGCGGCAGGCCGTCGCCCGGTACCCGGGGGACCGGCGGCTGGCCGAGCTGGTGCGGGAGTTCGCCGCGCACGACCCGGAGTTCGCCGCGCACTGGCGGGAGCAGGAGCTGGGCACCGCCGCCGCGGTGCCGAAGCGGATCCGACACCCGCGGCTGGGTCTGCTGGACCTGGAGCTGCAGGAGCTGCGGGTGCCCGGGCACGACCACCGGGTGGTGCTGCTGACCGCGGAACCCGGCTCGGCCTCGGCGGCGAAGCTGGAGTCGCTCGCGTCCGCGCCCCGGCTGCGGGCGGTGCGGTAGCGGCGGCGGAGCCGGCGTCCAGGAGCGAGCAGCGGGCCCGGCATCGACGATGGTCCCGTGCGCGGACCCGCCGGGCGCTCCACCCGTGCCCACGGAACCGGTCACGGCCCGCGCACAGGCCACGGGTGGTCGGGGGTCCCGTGCGCGCGACGACCTCCGCCCCGTGCGCACCCGCGCTGCGCACGCGCTCCGGCCGCTGAGCACGCTGGCCGGGACGGCGACCCGCCCCGCGCACGCGACGCAGCGCCGATCGCAGAGCACGGTCGAACCGCCGCGCGCCCGCGCGGGCGCGCGCGAACCACACTGCCCCGCCCCCGGCGGCCCGACCGGTCATCCGCGGAACGGCCGCGACCCGTCGCGCCGCCACCACATCGGCACTCCCGTGGGTGATCATGGAAGCGGTGCGCCGGACCCGGCGCGGGCGAGCGGGGAGGCGCGATGGCGGAGATCGACACCGGCACGACCGGGAGCGCCGGTCTCGACGGCCCGGCACCCGCGCCTCGGGCGGACCTGGTGGCCCGGGTGCTCACCGAGGTGTGCTCCCCGGCGGTGATCGTCCTGCTGCTGCCGGTCGCGGTGGCCTGGCGGGCGACGCACGCGCCCGGCCCGGCGCTGGGGTGGGGCGTGTTCGTGGCGTTGACCAGCAGCGTGCTGCCGATGGCCGGGATCATCGCCGGGTCCCGGGCCGGGTGGTGGGACGGGCACCACGTGCGCGACCGCGAGGGGCGGCTGATCCCGTTCGTGCTGCTGATCTCGTTGAGCTCGCTGGGGCTGGGCGTGCTGGTGCTGGCCGGGGCGCCGCGGCTGGTGGTGGCGCTGGACGTGGCGATGCTGGCCGCGCTGCTGGCGATCGGCCTGATCACGGTGTGGTGGAAGGTGTCGGTGCACACGGCGGTCGCGGCGGGGGCGGTGGCGATGCTTGCGGTGGTGTACTCGGCCTGGTGGTTGCTGCTGTGGGGGCTGGCGGCGGCCGTCGGCTGGTCCCGGGTGCGCTTGGGCGACCACACCCCGGCGCAGGTGGTGGTGGGCGCCGTCGTCGGCGTGCTGGCGGGGGCCGCCGGCTACCTGCCGACGGCCTGACCGGCACCCGTTCGGACCGGCGGTCCTACGGGCGCGGAACGGGGACCTCGGCGTGCACCACCTCGCCGAGGAGGGGTTCCGCGGCGCCCCCGGTGGCCTCGGCGAGCCAGTGCCGGAAGTCCTCGACGTCGTCCGCGGGCACCTCCACCACGAACCGCACTCGGTCCGAGTAGTCCACATCGGACACCGAGAATCCGTGCGAGCGCAGGTCGTTCTCCAGCTTGCCCGCCACCAGGTAGTCCACCGTGGTGGACACCAGCCGCATCGGCCGCAGCTCCGCCAGCCCCACCTGCTCCAGCGCGGCCGACACCGCGCCGCCGTACGCCCGCACCAGCCCGCCCGCGCCGAGCAGCGTGCCGCCGAAGTACCGCGTCACGACCGCCACCACCCGGGTGAGCTCGTTGTGCCGCAGCACTTCCAGCATCGGCACCCCGGCCGTGCCCGCGGGTTCGCCGTCGTCGTTGGAGCGCTGGGTGCGGCCGTCCGCGTCCAGCACGTACGCGGAGCAGTGGTGCCGGGCGTCGTGGTGCAGCTTCCGGCGCAGCGCGACGAACTCCCGCGCCTGCTCCTCGGAGTCGGCGCGGGACAGCGCGCACAGGAACCGGGACCGCTTGATCTCCAGCTCGAATTCCCCTGATCGCCGGATTGTGCGCACCCGCGCCCCTTCCCGTTCGCAACGCTTCTACCTGCGGTTATCGTGACGTCAATCACTGAACAAGATCGTTCTGCCCGTGCCGGGCGCCTTTCCGGGGGTCGATACCGCAGGTCACGGTGTTCAGCCGCACGTCACTCGGACGCGGTTTTCCGTTCCGCGGCCACGGCACGTAACGTCGACCCCCATGGAGCAGTCATCGAGTCCGCTGGAGCCTGGCACCCGGGTGCGTGCCTCGTTCGGCCGGTTCCGCGATCAGGTCGGCACGGTGGTGGAGACCGCCTCGGGGCTTCCCGAGGTCTTCGACGGCCCAGTGCTGTGGGTCCGGTTCGACGGGAACGAGGAGCCCGGCCTGGTCGCGGGCCGCTTCCTCGAAGCCGCCGCCTGATCCCGCGCCGCGCGGGCGCCGCCGGTGGCGGAACCGGCGTCCCGCCACCGACCGACCCGGGGAACTCAGCCCCACACCTCCTGGGCGGTGCGCACGACCAGGCTCAGCTTGGCGACCTGCTCGTCGTGGCCGAGGGCGTTGCCCTCCTGGGTGGAGGCGAAACCGCACTGCGGTGACAGGCACAGCTGGTCCAGGTCGATGTACCGGGACGCCTCGTCGATGCGCCGCTTCAGGTCGTCGGCGGATTCCAGCTCACCGCTCTTGGTCGTGACCAGCCCCAGCACCACGTGCTTGCCCTTCGGCACGAAGCGCAGCGGTTCGAAGCCGCCGGAGCGCTCGTCGTCGAACTCCAGGAAGAAACCGTCCACGTCGAGCTCGTTGAACAGCGCCTCGGCGACGAAGTCGTAGCCGCCCTCCGCCACCCAGGACGACCGGTAGTTGCCGCGGCACAGGTGGGTGGTCACCGACATCGACTCGGGGCGGGAGCCGATCGACGCGTTGATCATCTCGATGGTGCGTTCGTGCTCGTGCTCGGCGTCCTCGCCCCGCTCCCGCAGCTTCGCGCGCTGCCGCGGGTCGTTCAGGTAGGCGAGGCTGGTGTCGTCGAGCTGCAGGTAGTGGCAGCCGAGCCCGGCCAGCGCGTGTACCTCGGCGCGGTAGGCGGCGGCCAGGTCGGCGCGGAACTCGGCGAGGTCCGGGTACACCTCCGGGTCGATCGAGGCCCGGCCCGCGCGGTACTGCACCATGCCCGGCGACGGGATGGTGAGCTTCGGCGTCGCGGTGCGGGTGCGGTCGGCCAGCGAGGTGAACGCGTCCTCGAAGATCGTGTGCTCCAGCCCGACCTTCTCGCCGATCCGCATCTCCGGGGTGGCGAACTCGACGTCCCCGTCGGCGTTGTGGAACTTGACCGTCAGCTCCGAGTCGTCGACCCGGTCGATGCCGCGCAGCTGGTACAGGAAGTCCATGTGCCAGGAACCGCGGCGGAACTCGCCGTCGGTGGCGCTGGAGAGGCCGATCTCCTCCTGCATGGCGACCACGTCGGTGATGGCCTCGTCTTCGACGCGCCGGAGCTCGTCGGAGCCGATGCGGCCGGCCGCGAACTCGTCGCGGGCCGCGAGCAGGTGGGGCGGGCGGAGCAGGCTGCCGACGTGGTCGGCGCGGAACGGTGGTGCGACGCGAGGACTCATGCTCCCGCAACCTACTTCCCCCGCGGACGGGGTGACGGGGCCCGCCTGCCGCCCAGTGGATTAACCTCTCGCATTACTCCGTTCGAGAGATGTTCATCACTGTATGTGAGGACCGACAACTCGGATTTGTAGGACTGTTGGCTAAAATGGGCGAGCCAGCCAGCTTCGCAGGACGGATGGATACGATGCGCGTTCTCGTCATCGGAGCCGGGATCGGTGGCCTCGCCGTGGCCAAAGGTCTCATCGACGGCGGTCACGACGTTGCGGTCTTCGAGCACGCCGACGCGCTGCGCGACGGCGGCGCCGCGGTCACGGTGTGGAGCAACGGCACGGCCGCGCTGGGCCAGCTCGGCGTCACCCTGGAGGACGTGGGCCGCCAGCTGCACAGCCTGAAGTCCATCACCGACTCGGGGCGGCTGCTCTGGGAGGCGGACTTGGCCGACGTCACGGAGCGTCTCGGCTCGCCCACCATCGAAACCCCGCGCCGGCTGCTCACCGGCAAGATCGCCGCGGCGCTGCCCGAGCACGTGCTGCACTTCGGGCGCCGCTGCATCGCCGTCACCGAGACCGCCGACCGCGTCGTCGTCGACTTCGACGACGGCACCAGCGCCGAGGGCGACCTGGTGATCGGCGCCGACGGCCAGCGCTCCGTGGTGCGCCGCGAACTGCTCGGCGGCGGGCCCGCGCGGCACACCGGCTGGGCCAGCTGGCAGGGCCTCACCCGCAGCGACGTGCCGGTGGCGCACGGGCACCAGACGGTCAACATCGCCGGCCGCGACGCGCACTGCGGCCTCATCCCCGCCGGGGGCGGCCTGCTGCACTGGTGGTTCGACCTGCCGTGGCGCCAGGGCGACGAGGCGCTGTCGCTGCGCGACCTGCGCCGGATGTTCACCGGCTGGCCCGAGCCGGTGGGGCCGCTGCTCGCCGAGGTCGGACCGGACGACCTCGGCTTCTTCCCGCACATCCGGCACGTCGTCCCGCGGGTGTGGGGCGGTCCGCGCAGCACCCTGCTCGGCGACGCCGTGCACGCGATGCCGCCCGCCGTGGCGCAGGCGGCGAACCAGACCCTCGAGGACGCCTGGCTGCTGTCGCACCGGCTCGCGGACGTGGCGGGGGAACCCGGGCCCGCGCTGCGCGCCTACGAGCAGGAGCGGCGCTCCCGGGTGCTGAAGGTGTCGCGCACCGCCGCGTTCACCTCGGCGCAGCGCAGCACCCCGCTGCAGCGCGTCGGCCGGTTGCCGAAGTGGATCGCCACCCGCAGCCAGGTCGCGTCCCTGCGCTCCGGCAGCACCGTCCTGCGCCCCGTCCCGGCCTGACCAGCCTCCTCGGCTGCTGCCGGGGGTCGCGGAACCCCGGCGGACGGGCACGACGCGTCCCGGACGTGCGAAAGCCCGCCCGGCGCGTGGCCGAGCGGGCTTCCGGATGCGGGATCAGGCGCCGAAGGCGTCCGGGTCCGGGCCGACGCGGGTGCCGGTGTCCAGGCCCGCGATGACCGCCAGGTCGTCGTCGGCGAGCTCGAAGTCGAACACCTGGATGTTCTCCCGGATGCGCGACGGCGTCGCCGACTTCGGGATCACCACGTTGCCCAGCTGCACGTGCCAGCGGAGCACGATCTGCGCCGGGCTCTTGCCGTACTTCTCGGCCAGCGAACCCAGCGTCGGGTCGTCCAGCAGGCCCTTGCCCTGGCCGATCGGGCTCCAGGCCTCGGTGAGGATGCCGTGCTCGCGGTGGAACGCGCGCAGGTCGCCCTGCTGCAGGTTCGGGTGCAGCTCGATCTGGTTCAGCGCGGGCACCACGTCGGTCTCCTCGAACAGGCGACGCAGGTGCGGGATCTGGAAGTTCGACACGCCGATGGACTTGGCGCGGCCTTCGCCGTGCAGCTTCTCGAACGCCCGCCACGTGTCGACGTACTTGTCCTGCCCGGCTGCGGGCCAGTGGATCAGGTACAGGTCGACGTAGTCCAGGCCGAGCTTGGTGAGGCTGTCGTCGAACGCCTTCAGCGTGCTGTCGTAGCCCTGCTGGTCGTTCCACAGCTTGGTGGTGACGAACAGGTCCTCGCGCCGCACACCCGAGTCGGCGATGGCCTTGCCGACGCCTTCCTCGTTGCCGTAGGCGGCCGCGGTGTCGATGCTGCGGTACCCGGCCTCGATCGCGGTGGCCACCGGTTCGATCACTTCGTCCGGCGGCACCTGGAAGACGCCGAACCCGAGCTGCGGGATCTCCGCGCCGGTGTTGAGCGTGAGGTTCGGAACCTGGGTCATCTACTCGTTCCTCCGAAAGGTCGAACGTTGCCAGGAGCGACCCGCGACCTCGCGGATCACCTACTCCGTGCAACCCGCTGCTCCGGTCGCGGATTCCCGGCCCAGGGCGTCCTCCATCACAGCACGCGCCGGGGCGGGAAGCCATCCGTCGACCAGCGGGTTCCGCCCGGCGCGGCACATCCGCCGCATCCGCCCCCGCGGTTCCGGGACCGGACCCGGACGTGCGAAGGGGCCGGTCACCGGGTGGGTGACCGGCCCCTTCGGTGCCGTCAGCGGACCGGGGCCTCCGCGACTTGCTCGACCTCGGCCCGGTGCGAGGCCACGACCTCGCCGGAGCGGGGCGCGCGGTCCAGCCAGCCGGACAACAGCGCGAATCCGAGCCCGACCAGCGCCAGGATCGCGCCGACCCAGCTGGGCGCGGTGAGCCCGAAGCCGCCCGCGATGACCAGCCCGCCCAGGTAGGCGCCGAGCGAGTTGGCGATGTTGAACGTGGACTGGATGCTCGCCGACCCCAGCGCCGGGGCCTCCTTGGCCTTGTCCAGGATCCGCGCCTGGATGCTGGGGATGGCGGCGAACCCGGCCAGCCCGACCGCGAACACGTTGATCGCGGTGAGCACCATGCTGTGCGAGGTCACCAGGAAGGTCGTCAGCGTCACCGCCAGCAGCGCCAGGAAGACGTACAGCGTCTTCATCGGCGCCCGGTCGGCGAGCCGCCCGCCGATGATGGTGCCCGCGGTCATGCCCACGCCGAACAGCGCCAGCAGCGCGGTCGCCATCGTGGGGCTGAAGCCGGTCACGTCGGTGAGCAGCGGCTTGATGTAGCTGTAGAAGGAGAACGTGGCGGCGAAGCCGAACACGACCACCGCGAACGCCAGCCACACCTGCGGCCGCTTGAAGGCGACGAGCTCGCCGCGCAGGCTCACGTCGGTCGGCTTCGGCTGCTGCGGGACGAGCAGCGCCACGGCGATCAGCGCGATCACGCCGATGACGGCGACGACGCCGAAGGTGAACCGCCACCCGAGCGCCTGCCCGAGCAGGGTGCCCAGCGGCACGCCGACGATGTTGGCGACGGTGAGGCCGATGAACATCATCGAGATGGCCTGGGCCCGCTTGTCCCGAGCGACGAGTCCGGCGGCGACGACGGCGCCGACCCCGAAGAAGGTGCCGTGCGGCAGGCCGGCGATGAACCGGGCCGCCAGCAGCGTGCCGTGGGTGGGGGCGAACGCGGAGGCCAGGTTCCCGACGACGAACAGGGCCATCATGCTGATCAGCATCGTCTTGCGCCGCACCCGCATGCCGCCCGCGGTGAGCAGTGGCGCGCCGACGACGACGCCCAGGGCGTACAGCGAGATGTAGCCGCTGGCGTCGGGCAGCGACACGTGCAGGTTCGAGGCCACTTCTGGCAGCAGCCCCATCATCACGAACTCGGTGGTTCCAATGCCGAAAGCTGCGATGGCCAGGGCCAACAGGGCAATGGGCAAGGAGGTCTCCTGAATCGAAAGTTCCGGACCGGGTCAGCGCCCCGAACTCGCCTCCCGGGGACGTCGAGGGTCCCCGCTGTTCAGGCGGTCGTCGGTGTTCGGAGCTCTTTCTCAGGAAGACCGGCTGTCGCTGGCGGCTCCCCGGACGCGTTCAACACTAGGCCCCGGGGACGGTGTTCCCGGCGGGACTATGAAGCGGACCACTGCCGCGCGGGCCGGTTTCCACTCGTTCGGTTCAGCGTGAACGCGCCACGGGGAAGATCGTCGCCAGTGGCGGCGCCGTTACGCGGTTGAAACGATTTGTGCGAGGTCAGCCGAGTGCTCCGCGCCGGTTGTGCAGTGTGCCCAACGGTTCATTCGTCCTTCGAGGACAGTTCGCGCGGCGCTCCGCCGACGTACGCCTCGGTTTCCAGCCGGTCCAGCATGTGCGGGTAGTGCAGTTCGAACGCGGGCCGGGGCGAGCGGATGCGCGGCAGCTCGGTGAAGTTGTGCCGCGGTGGTGGGCAGGACGTCGCCCACTCCAGCGAGTTGCCGTGCCCCCACGGGTCGTCCACGTTCGCCACCGTCCCGTACCTGGAGCTCTTGAACACGTTCCACAGGAACGGCAGCATCGAGGCGCCCAGGATGAACGCCCCCACCGTCGAGGCCACGTTCATCCCGGTGAACCCGTCGCTCGGCAGGTAGTCGGCGTAGCGCCGCGGCATGCCCGCCCCGCCCAGCCAGTGCTGCACCAGGAACGTGGTGTGGAAGCCGAGGAACGTCAGCCAGAAGTGCAGCTTGCCGAGGCGCTCGTCCATCATCCGCCCGGTCATCTTCGGGAACCAGAAGTACATCCCGCCGAACACCGCGAACACGATGGTGCCGAACAGCACGTAGTGGAAGTGCGCCACCACGAAGTACGTGTCGTGCACCTGGAAGTCCAGCGGCGGCGCCGCCAGCAGCACCCCGGTGAGCCCGCCGAGCAGGAACGTCGCCAGGAACCCGAGGGCGAACAGCATCGGCGTCTCGAAGGTCAGCTGGCCCTTCCACATCGTTCCGATCCAGTTGAAGAACTTCACCCCGGTCGGTACCGCGATCAGGAACGTGGTGAACGAGAAGAACGGCAGCAGCACCGACCCGGTGGCGAACATGTGGTGCGCCCACACCACCACCGACAGCACCCCGATGAGCAGCGTCGCGAACACCAGCCCGATGTAGCCGAACAGGGGTTTGCGGCTGAACACCGGGAAGATCTCGGTGACGATGCCGAAGAACGGCAGCGCCACGATGTAGACCTCCGGGTGCCCGAAGAACCAGAACAGGTGCTGGTAGGCGATGGCCCCGCCGGTGGCCGGGTCGAACACGTGCGCCCCGAAGTGCCGGTCCGCCAGCAGCCCGAACAGCGCCGCGGTCAGCACCGGGAACGCCATCAGGATCAGCACGCTGGTGACCAGGATGTTCCAGGTGAACATCGGCATCCGCCACATCGTCATGCCGGGCGCCCGCATGCACACCGTCGTCGTGATCATGTTGACCCCGCCGAGGATGGTGCCCAGCCCGCTGACCAGCAGCCCCGTGATCCACAGGTCGCCGCCGAGACCCGCGCTGTAGGTGGACCGGGACAGCGGCGCGTACGCGGTCCAGCCGAAGTCCGCGGCTCCGCCCGGCAGCAGCAGGCCGCTGAGGACCATCAGGCCGCCGAACAGGAACAGCCAGTAGGAGAAGGCGTTGAGCCGCGGGAACGCCACGTCCGGCGCGCCGATCTGCAGCGGCAGGATGATGTTCGAGAAGCCGAAGACGATCGGCGTCGCGAACAGCAGCAGCATGATCGTGCCGTGCATGGTGAACAGCTGGTTGTACTGCTCCTGGGAGAGGAACTGCAGCCCGGGCTGGGCCAGTTCGCCGCGGATGAGCAGCGCCATCGCGCCGCCGATGATGAAGAACCCGAACGCGGTGGCCAGGTAGAGCTTGCCGATGGCCTTCGGGTCGGTGGTGCGCGCCCAGCTCACGAACTTCGGGGACTTCCCGGAGCCGGGGGTGCTGGACGGGCGCGTCGGGATCGGCGACGGCCGTGCGCGCAAGGTGGCCATGCCTGTGTCCTCCGGGTCGCCGCGGCCGCTGTTCGGGCCGGGCGGCCCGGGCACCGGAACTCGCCCGGCGCGGCCTCGGCGTTCAGTGTTGGCGCGGCTCGCCGGCCCTGCAATCCGGTGCACTCCTCCGGACGGATGACGGTGCGCCCTGGCGGGTGACGGCATCCCCGCGCGCTGGGCGGGAGGCGGTGGTCAGCTCAACGCGGCGATGGCCATCCGGTGCAGCAGTTCCGCCATGTCGGTGCGGTCGAGGTGGGTGCTGTACGGCGTGGAGTTGATCAGTCCGAGCACCGCGTGCACCGACGCCCGCGCGGTCGCCCGGTCGAGTTCCGGCCGGGTCCGCAGCAGCACGTCCACCCACACCTCGACGTAGCCGCGCTGCGCCTCGCGCACCCGGTGCCGCTCCGCGGTGGCGAGGCTGTCCAGGTCCCGCAGGTGCACGGTGATCAGCGCGGGGTTGGTGAGGGCGAACTCGACGTGCCTGCGCACCAGCTCGTCCAGGGCCAGCCGCGGGTCCGCGGTGGCGTCCGCGCGGCTGCGCCCGGCGTCGAGCAGCCGGTCGCTGATGCCGGTGAGCATTTCGGCGAGCATCGCGTCCTTGCCGCGGAAGTGCCGGTACAGCGCGGGCCCGGAGATGCCGACGGCCCGCCCGATGTCGTCCATGCCGACGCCGTGAAAGCCGTAGCGGGCGAACAGCTCGGCCGCCGCGTCGAGGAGCTGCGCGCGGCGGTTCGGGCGTTCGGTGGCCGGTCCGGTCATCGGAGCAGATACTAGACGCCGAAGTTAGCCGCCGTTAACATCGCCAGTGGTTAACGATGACTAACTCGCGGTCGACGCAGTCCGGAGCAGGAGGAACGCCGGTGGATGCACCCGTCCTGACCAGCGCGCTCGACGTCGCGGCCGACCGGCCCGCGCGGTTCGCCGCCGAGCACGCCGCGCTCGTCGCCGACCTCGACGCCCGGCTCGCCGAAGCACGCCTCGGCGGCCCGGAGAAGTCCCGGCGCAGGCACGTCGAACGCGGCAAGCTGCTGCCCAGGGACCGGGTGGACGCGCTGCTCGACCGCGGATCCCCCTTCCTGGAGCTCTCGCCGCTGGCCGCCCACGAGCTCTACGACGGCGACGCCCCCTCGGCCGGGATCATCACCGGCATCGGCCGCGTCGCCGGCCGCGAATGCGTGATCGTCGCCAACGACGCCACCGTCAAGGGCGGCACCTACTACCCGATGACGGTGAAGAAGCACCTGCGCGCCCAGGAGGTCGCGCTGCACAACAACCTGCCGTGCCTGTACCTGGTGGACTCCGGCGGTGCGTTCCTGCCCAGGCAGGACGAGGTGTTCCCGGACCGCGAGCACTTCGGCCGGATCTTCTACAACCAGGCCACCATGTCCGCCCGCGGCATCCCGCAGATCGCGGCCGTGCTCGGTTCCTGCACCGCGGGCGGCGCCTACGTGCCCGCGATGAGCGACGAAGCGGTGATCGTGCGCGAGCAGGGCACCATCTTCCTCGGCGGCCCGCCGCTGGTGAAGGCCGCGACCGGCGCCGAGGTCACCGCGGAGGAACTCGGCGGCGGTGACCTGCACTCCCGCACCTCCGGGGTCACCGACCACCTCGCCGAGGACGACGCGGACGCGCTGCGCATCGTGCGCTCCATCGTCGGCACCCTCGGCCCGCGCAGCCCGCGGCCCTGGGACGTGCGGCCCGTCGAGGAACCACTGGTGTCGCCCGACGACCTCTACGCGGCCGTGCCCACCGACAGCCGAACCCCCTACGACGTGCACGAGGTCATCGCGCGGATCGTCGACGGCAGCCGGTTCCAGGAGTTCAAGCGGGACTACGGCACGACGCTGGTCACCGGGTTCGCCCGGCTGCACGGGCACCCGGTGGGGATCGTGGCGAACAACGGCATCCTGTTCGGCGAGTCCGCGCTCAAGGGCGCGCACTTCGTGCAGCTGTGCGACAAGCGCTCGATCCCGCTGGTGTTCCTGCAGAACATCTCCGGGTTCATGGTCGGCCAGGAGTACGAGGCGAGCGGCATCGCCAAGCACGGCGCGAAGATGGTCACCGCCGTCGCCTGCGCGCGCGTGCCCAAGTTCACCGTGGTCATCGGCGGCTCGTTCGGCGCGGGCAACTACTCGATGTGCGGGCGGGCGTACTCGCCGCGGTTCCTGTGGATGTGGCCGAACGCGCGGATCTCGGTGATGGGCGGGGAGCAGGCCGCCTCGGTGCTGGCCACCGTGCGCCGCGACCAGTTCGACGCGCGCGGCGAGGACTGGCCGGCCGAGGCCGAGGACGAGTTCAAGCAGCCGATCCGGGACCAGTACGAGGCGCAGGGACACCCGTACTACTCGACGGCCCGGTTGTGGGACGACGGCGTGATCGACCCGAAGCAGACCAGGTCCGTGCTGGGCCTGGCGCTGTCGGCGGCGGCGAACGCGCCGCTGGAGCCGGTCGGCTACGGCGTCTTCCGGATGTGACGGCCGCTCCGGGCTCGGTGGCGGTTCCGCAGCGGTGAACAGGACGAGGTGAGCGTGGTGGTCGAGGTCGGCGCGGAGGTGGCCGCAGGAGCGGTCGGACCCCGGATCGACGCGGTGCTGGTGGCGAACCGGGGGGAGATCGCGGTGCGGGTGATCCGCACCCTGCGCGAGCTGGGCATCCGGTCGATCGCGGTGCACAGCGACGCCGACCGGGACGCCCGGCACGTCGCCGAAGCCGACACTTCCGTCCACATCGGACCGAGCAGTGCGGCGGAGAGCTACCTGTCGGTGCCGCGGGTCGTCGAAGCCGCGCTGCGCACCGGCGCGCGGGCCGTGCACCCCGGCTACGGGTTCCTGTCGGAGAACGCCGAGTTCGCCCGCGCCTGCGCCGACGCCGGGCTCGCCTTCATCGGCCCGCCCGCCGCCGCGATCGAGGCGATGGGCGACAAGATCCGCGCCAAGGCCACCGTCACCGCCGCCGGCGTGCCCGTCGTCCCCGGCCGCAGCGAACCCGGCATGACCGACGAGGACCTGATCGCCGCCGCCCGCGACGTCGGCTACCCGGTGCTGCTCAAACCGTCCGCGGGCGGCGGCGGCAAGGGCATGCGCCGCGTCGAGGACCCCGCCGACCTGCCCGCGCAGATCGCCGCCGCCCGCCGCGAATCCGGCGCCGCGTTCGGCGACGACACCCTGTTCGTGGAGCGGTTCGTCGCCCGGCCCCGGCACATCGAGGTGCAGGTCCTCGCCGACGCGCACGGCGGCGTCGTGCACCTCGGCGAACGGGAGTGCAGCCTGCAGCGCAGGCACCAGAAGATCGTCGAAGAGGCCCCGTCGGCGCTGCTCGACGAGCCCACCCGGGACCGGATCGGGCAGGCCGCCGTCGCCGTGGCGCGGTCCGTCGGCTACGCGGGTGCGGGCACCGTCGAGTTCATCGTCTCCGCCGACCGGCCCGACGAGTTCTTCTTCATGGAGATGAACACGCGCCTCCAGGTCGAGCACCCCGTCACCGAACTCGTCACCGCCGTCGGCGAGCGCCGCGGCCTGGACCTCGTCGAGCTGCAGGTGCGGATCGCCGCCGGGGAACCGCTGCCGTTCGCCCAGCAGGACCTCCGCATCGACGGACACGCGGTCGAGGCCCGCGTCTACGCCGAAGACCCGGCGCGCGGCTTCCTGCCCAGCGGCGGCCGGGTGCTGGCCGTGCACGAACCGGCCGGGGTCCGGGTCGACTCGGGCATCGCGGCGGGCGGCACCGTCGGCTCCGACTACGACCCGATGCTCGCCAAGGTGATCGCCTGGGGCCCGGCGCGCGCCGACGCGTTGCGCAGGCTCGACGCCGCGCTCGCCGAGACCGCGGTGCTCGGGGTGATCACCAACGTGGCGTTCCTGCGGGCGCTGCTGGCCCGGCCCGAGGTGCTGGCCGGGGAACTCGACACCGGGCTCATCGAGCGGAACCTGGCCGAGCTCACCACCGACCCGGTGCCGTCCGAGGTGCCGGTCGCCGCCGCGCTCGCCGACCTCGCCGCCGCCGAACCGGACCCGAGCACCGCGGACCCGTGGGACGTGCCCGGCGGCTGGCGGCTCGGCGAACCGGCGTGGAGCACCTGGCGCTTCGCCGACGCCGAGGTGCGGTTGCGCGGCCGGGCCTCCGACGCGGAAGTGCTGCTCGACGGCGAACCGAGCCGGGCGAGCGCGTTCCTGCACGGCGACCTGCTCACCGTCACCCACCGCTCCCGCACCCGCCGGTACCGCTGGGCGCGGGACGGCGACACCAGCTGGCTGGCCGCGGACGGGCGCACCTGGGCCGTCACCGAGCACCGGCTGCTGGCCGAACGCGCGGAACGCGGCGGCGGCTCCGGCGGCACCGTCACCAGCCCGATGCCGGGCACGGTGCTCGCCGCCGAGGTCACCGCGGGCCAAGAGGTCCGCAGAGGACAGACGTTGTTCGTGGTGGAGGCGATGAAGATGGAGCACACCGTCGTCGCCCCGCTGGACGGGACCGTCACCGAGGTCACCGCCCGCCCCGGCCAGCCGGTCGCGCTCGACCAGCCGCTCGCCGTGCTCGCCGCCCGTCCCGCCGAACCCGAGGAGAGCTGACATGATCGACCACCGCCTGGGCGACGAGCACGAAGCCCTCCGCGACTCGGTGCGCGCCTTCGCCCGCAAGGAGGTCGCCCCCGTCATCGGCGACTACTACGAACGCGAGGCCTTCCCGTACCCGCTGGTGCGCACCATGGGCTCGATGGGCCTGTTCGGGCTGCCTATCGCCGAGGAGCACGGCGGCATGGGCGGCGACTACTTCGCGCTGTGCCTCGCGCTCGAAGAACTCGCCAGGGTCGACTCCTCGCTGGCGATCACCCTCGAAGCCGGGGTGTCGCTGGGCGCCATGCCCATCGCCCGCTTCGGCGACGAGGAGCAGCGCCGCACCTGGTTGCCGAAGCTGTGCACCGCCGAGGTCCTCGGCGCGTTCGGCCTCACCGAACCCGGCGGCGGTTCCGACGCCGGCGCCACCCGCACCACCGCCGTCCTCGACGGCGACCAGTGGGTGCTCAACGGCTCCAAGGCGTTCATCACCAACTCCGGCACCGACATCACCGGCTTCGTCACCGTCACCGCCGTCACCGGCAGCAAGCCCGACGGCGGCAAGGAGATCTCCACCATCATCGTGCCGTCCGGCACCCCCGGGTTCCACGTGGCGCCGAAGTACTCCAAGGTCGGCTGGAACGCCTCCGACACCCACGAGCTGTCCTTCGACGACTGCCGGGTGCCCGCGGCGAACCTGCTCGGCGAACGCGGGCGCGGGTACGCGCAGTTCCTGTCCATCCTCAGCGAGGGCCGCGTCGCGATCGCCGCGCTCGGCACCGGACTCGCCCAGGGCTGCGTCGACGAATGCCTGCGGTACGCGGGTGAGCGGGAGGCGTTCGGCCACCGCATCGGCGAGTACCAGGCCATCCAGTTCAAGATCGCGGACATGGAGCTGCGGGCCAACAACGCCCGGCTCGCCTACTACGACGCGGCGTCCCGGATGCTGCGCGGCGAACCGTTCCGCAAGCAGGCGGCGCTGGCCAAGCTCACCTCCTCGGACGCCGCGATGGACAACGCGCGGGACGCCACCCAGATCTTCGGCGGCTACGGGTTCATGAACGAGACGCCCGTCGGCCGCTTCTACCGGGACGCGAAGATCCTGGAGATCGGGGAGGGCACCAGCGAGGTCCAGCGCATGCTCATCGCCCGGGAACTGGGTCTCTGAGCGCTCCTCCCGCGGTCCGGACGTGGAACCGCCGGTGGAGGCGGTCGGGGGTCGCCTCCACCGGCGGAGTTCGGGGACTGCTTCGGGACGGTCGGGGGTCGGAGGCCGGAACGGGGTCAGCGCCGCCCGGACACGGCCGGGACGGGATCAGCGCAGCCGGCCGCCGCGCGGAATGGTGATCTCGGTGTCGGTTTCGTCGCCGTAGGCGTACGCGTAGGGGTCGTACTCGGGCTGCTGGCCGTAGCCGGCCGGCTCGTAGCCCGCCTCCTGCTGCGGCCAGGCCGGGGTCGCGTCCGGCTGCGGCTGCTGCTGGGGCTGCTGCTGAGGTCGGGCTACGCCGTGCGGGGGTTCCGGTGCCGGTTCGTCGGACTGCGACAGGTGCTGCATCACCCAATCCCTCGCCAGCGCGCCGGGCGACGTGCCCTGGCGGGCGGCGAGCTCCTTGAGCTTCTCGTTGGCCATCAGCGGCAGGCGCAGCTGGTAGACCTCGGCACCGCCGAACCCGCGGCCGGAGCCGGTGGTTTCGAGGTCTTCCTTCGGGGCCAAGGCCGCGAGGTACGAGTCGAGCTCGTGATCCGGTTCGTTGGCCTGCTGCTGGTTCGCGGACTTGCTCCGCGCGTCCTGCTGCCGGCGTCCGGTCTTCATTCGTCCTAGAGCCACGCGCACACGATAACGGTTCCGTTGCGAAACCTGGAGTGGCTGTGTCCGATCCGCCGCTGGCGTGTCGGCGAGCACCGGGCGACCCCGGGCAGCGGAGGACCCCCACGCCAGGGGGAGGAGCGCGGGGGTCGGAGGGGATCTCCACAGTCGCTGACCGGGGGTGGGTCAGCTCCACGATTGTGGCACGGCGACCCCGATTTCGGGAGGGACCAGCGGCGAAGTCGGCTACTCGACGTCGCCCGGACCGCTTCCGGACCGGGCCGTGTCACCCGGTGGGCGGGCACCCGGCACCCGACCGTGGGCGGCCGTCTTCCACCGGTGCGCGCGGTCACCGGTTCCGCCACTACGCATCTGGACGGAGCAGCCGGTGCGACCGTTCCCCCGCGGTGCGGGGTCTCCGCGGGACCGCCCCGGCCGCGCCCGCGGGCCGGGTCGACCGGCGGATCACGGTCCGTTCCACAGTGGACGACCATCCGGTTCGGCTGGGACGGTCGGCTCCTCCCCAGTGGAGAGAACCACGGCCGCTTGATTACTCAGCGTCTCACTCGAATCACTCTGTGGGGGGCTGCGGCTGTGCACAAGCTGTGGATAACCTGCGGCCGAAACCCGAGCCGGGGAGGCGTCATGTACGGGTCGTTGGACGTGCGGAAGTTCCTGTCGCAGCAGGAAGAAGGCGTTGGTCGAGCATCCTCGGTGGTACCCGCGCCGCGCAGCGGCGAGCCAGCCGGGATCACCGACGAACAAGTGCACCGGGCGCGGGTCGCGGTGGCCCGCGGCTCCGAGGGCGCCGAGGACTGCCGGCTGCTGCTGGACATGCTCGGGCTCGTCCCGGACGAAGAGGGCGAGCCGCCGGTCACCCGCTGACCGGGCTCGGCGAGCGCGTGCGGCGGTGCGGTCGGGGCTGCGGTCCGCCCGGCGGCGCGGGGCCGCTCCGGATCGTCCTGCTCGACGGTGATGTCGCTGGACACGGGCTTGGTGGTACCGGAACCGCGGATCGGCGCGGGGCGGTGGCGAGTGAACGGGGCACGGCCGCGCCGGGGTTGTCTTCCCGCGAGGTCGGGCACCCCCCGGTGGCTCGCCTCACGGGAAGACGTGAGCCCGGCGTGGGGCTCGCGCAAAACATACCGTGCGGTTTCTTTCACGTTCCCTCCAGGTCACCGGTCGGTTCCGGCAAGATCACCGGTGGGACACGGGAACGGCGGATGGGCACCCGTGGGGCTGGCGCGGTAACTTCGCGTGGCGCAGTTGATCATCCTTTCGTGGGCCGTGTCGCCGATCAGGTGAGCGTTGAGACATGGTCGACGTCCCAGCCGCCGGAGCCGTCCCATGCCCCAGCAGCGTCGGGCGCAAGTCACCCGCCGTGCCATCGTCATCGCTGCTGCCGAGGAGTTCGACCGCGCCGGCTATGACGCCACCCCGCTCAGCGCGATCCTGCGGCGCAGCGGAGTCACGAAGGGCGCCTTCTACTTCCACTTCCCGTCGAAGGACGCCGTCGCGTCCGCGCTGATCCGCTTCCAGGCGCAGGTCTGGTCGAAGATCTGGCAGCGCTGGACGGGGCGCGGCCTGGACCCGCTGAGCACCGCCGTCGAACTCGTCGACGAGGTGATCCGCATCCTGGAGCGCGACGTCGTGGTCCGCGCCGGCGCGCAGCTGGCGATGCGTGACCAGGAGACGGCGGCCCGCTGGGAGCAGCTGCTCGGCGGCCTGTTGCGGCGCTCCGCCGAGCACGGCCTGCTGCGGCCCGAGATCGACCCGGCCGCCGCCACCCGAGTCCTGTACGCGACGCTCGTCGGCGTCCGGGTGCTCAGCACCGGCCGGGCCATCGGCGCAGCCCAGCAGACCGGCGAGATCTGGCGCATCGTGCTCGGCGGCATCGCGACCGCCGACTGGCTGCGCGACAACCCCTCGGTCCCGACGGCCGCCCCGCGCACCACGAGCTGAGACCGCCGTCACAGAAGCCCGTTCTCCGTCCCGAAGCCCCGCCCGAGGCCCCCGGCGGCCGGTTCCGGCCCCGCGCGGCCTTTGGCGGGCGGCCGGCCTGCCTCCCAACGTTCGGGTGAAAAATACTGGTCAGGCAGCTATGGTGGGCGGCGGGGGCGGTCGCCCGGGAGGGCGCCGGGCCGTGCGATGCGGCTTAAGGGACCCCCCTGTGCAAGGCCGCTGAGCGTGTGTCGTAAGCTTTCATCACTGCCAACGGGGCGCCCCGAAAGGGAAAAGCCGGTTGGAGGTAAGGCCGGGTCGGTTTCGAATCGGCCAAGCCCCCATCGTCTAGCGGCCTAGGACGCCGCCCTTTCAAGGCGGTAGCGCGGGTTCGAATCCCGTTGGGGGTACGCAACAACAGAACATGGCCCAGTGGCGCAGTTGGTTAGCGCGCCGCCCTGTCACGGCGGAGGTCGCGGGTTCAAGTCCCGTCTGGGTCGCCAGAGCGATCGGCTGAGAGCCGGGTCGCCACGGCCAGGTAGCTCAGTTGGTACGAGCGTCCGCCTGAAAAGCGGAAGGTCGGCGGTTCGACCCCGCCCCTGGCCACGCTCAAGAGCTGAAACAAGCCCCACCGGATCCCGGTGGGGCTTGTTTCGTCTTGGGGTGGGGGTTGGTGGGGCGGTCGGGAAGCTGCGGTCGACCGGCGAGTGGCGCGGCCGCGGGCCGGGCGGTGCCGGGGTGGTCGGCGTGGCGCGCGATCGGTTGGCTCGTCCGTGAGCCGTGAGCCGTGAGCCGTGAGCCGTGAGCCGTGAGCCGTGAGCCGTGAGCCGTGCGGGTCGCGGCTGCGAGGAGCACGTCGGGGGGGCCGGCCCCGGGGGGGGGGGGGGGGGGGGGGGGGGGGGGGGGGGGGGGGGGGGGGGTGCGGGGGCGTGGAGCGTGCTGCTGGGCTGGGCCGCGCGGCTGTGGGGCTTCCGGGACGGCGTGCAGGCGATGGCGGACGGCGTGGTGCTGCAC
>NZ_JAIUJZ010000088.1:0-26413 GCF_020176775.1 Saccharopolyspora sp. 6M | reverse complement strand
GCGGCTGCTGGTCGCGGTCCGGTTCGCGCTGTCCGGGGTGTGGGGGGGGGGGGGGGGGGGGGGGTTGGGGGCCCACCTCGCCCACCCCGGCGGGGGGGTGCGCGGGGTGGCCGGTGGAATGGTGGGGATCGTCGCGGAATTGTGCGCGGTCCCGGATTGCTGCCGACTTGTTCTCGGCGCCGTGGAATTCGGTGTCGTGGAATTCAGTGGTGGCGAATTCGGGCGTGCGAGGGCGATCGGGTCATTCGTGCTGGAGTGGAATGGTTCGCGCGATGCGCTGGATTCGATCGCCGTGTCGGCGGGTGGTGCGTGGGTGGAGCTCGGCGGGCGTGGTGCCGCCGGTCAGCTCGCCTGCTGGAAGGCGACGACCGGGAGCTGGCCGTCGTCGCAGCTCACTCCCATGCGCGGGGTGTCCTCCTGGGTGACGAGCGAGCAGTCGTAGTTGCCGAAGACGTCTTCGGCGTAGCCGTTGGGGTCGCTGACCTGCGACGGGTCGAGGTCGAGGTAAAGGCCGATGACGTTGTGCGCGTTCTCGGCGCCGGCGTGGCCACCGCTCACGTCTCGGGAGTACACGTCCCAGTAGGAGCCGTCGGGTGCTTGGAGGGCGCCGTGGGCCACGTCCATCGGCTGCGGGCCCGGCACCGAGGGGTAGCTCGACTTGGCGCCCATGAAGTTCGTGGTGGCCTCCGAATTCGCGACTCCGGCGAGACCGGCGATGCCGACGAGGGAAAGGCCTGCGGCGAGAACGGAACCCACGATGGCGGTGCTGCGCATGATTGCCTCCGAAATTGTCGCTTGCTTCGTGATCTGTCCGGAAGACGCGACGGGAAGCAACCGGTTGCCCTAGGTGATCGGGGTCACATCGGAGAGGGGTGATGTCGGGGTTCCGTGCCACCCGCGCGCCGGAGGCGCCGCGCCGGGTGCGAGCTGGCGAGCCGCACGCCGGAGCCGCTGCTCCAGGGCTCACCGCGCGGAGTTCACCGCGCTGCCGAATCTTCGGTCCGGGTCACCGCGCCAAGTCCACTGCGCCGGCCGGACCGCACCAAGTCCACTGCGCCGGCCGGACCGCACCAAGTCCACTGCGCCGGCTGGACCGCATCAGGTTCGCTGCGCCTGCCGAGCCGCACCAGGTTCACGCCGCCGGCCGGGCCGTGCCGGGTTCGCCGCGCTGCCGGGCTACCTCCGCCGGGTTCGCCGCACTGAGTCGACCGCGTCGGCAGAATCGCACCGAGTCCACCGCGTCGCCGGACCGCATAAAGTTCACTGCACTGGCTGGGCCGCGCCAGGTCCACTGCACTGGCCGGACCGCACCAGTTTCACCGCGCTGGCTGCACCGCCGGGCTCGCCGCACCGAGCCGACCCCGCCGAGCCCACCGCCCACCGCGGTGGTCTCACTGCACCGGGGACTGCCGGATCGTCGGGCTGACCGTGTACTTGTAGATCCACACCCCGTGCGGCCGCTGGTGGTCCTTCACATAAGCGGCGGTCGGGTCCTCGCCGTCGCGGGGGACGGGGATGGGGGAGAGCGGCCCGCCGGCCGCGCCCGCGGGCAGGGTGATCTCCCGACCGTCTTCTGGACCACCGAACAGTTCGATCCGGGTGTGCAAGTCCACGGGCGATCCCTCCCCATTTCGGAGTCGTGCTGCGTGCCGTCGGTACGACTGCCGACAGTGGCGGCAGGTTCCCTTGCCCACTCAAACGAGTGAAGCGGAACTCCGTTGCGCAGGAAAACAAACTCCACCCGAACGTAGGACGCCCCCGCGCTCGACCGGCCTGGGGGTCACCGGGAGTGCGGGGGCGTGAAGTCCACCCCTGGGGGTCAGGTGGACACCACCAGGTTACTTGGTGGTATGCGGATTGTCTCTAGGTGCAGAGATCTTTTTTCCCCGGATCGTGGGTCCGGGCGTCGTCGGCGAACCGGACCAGCGCCAGCGCCTGATCGTCGTGCCGCTTGGGCCGCGGCCAGCGCTCGCCCCGCGGATCGGCGTCCTCCGCGGCCCGCACCTCGGCCAGCACGGCGTCCGGGCCGTCGCGTTCCGCCGCGGCCAGCAGCTCCGGCCAACCGGGGAAGATCCCGTAGTCCTGCACGCCGCAGGACACGCCGTCGGTCATCACCAGCGCCGCCCGCACCTCGTGGCGGGGGCACCGCGCGCGGGTGGCGTGCGCGGCGGCTTCCGGCACCGCCTCGGCCACCCAGAAGCCGCCTTCGACGTTGCGCCACCGCGAGGTCCGGCCCATCGCCGCACCCAGCGCCGCCCGGTGCCCGGCTCCGAACCCGCCGCCGGATCGGAGCCGGTCCCGGAATCCGCCGCCCCGGTTCCGGCGACCCTGGTTCCGGCGGCGCAGCGCGGCGAGCTGGTCGTCGGTCACCGCCCGCACGCCGGCCGAGGTGTCCAGCACGATCGGGCTGTCCGCCAGCACCAGGGCCTCCACCTGCTCCTCGTCCCAGCGCAGCAGCGCCGCCGTGCTGGACGGCGACTCGCCGGGGCGGAGGTCGAAGCGGGCCGCCACCTCGGCGATCGACTCGGCCAGGACATCCGCCAGATCGGCGCTCCGATCCACCAGCCGCGGTTCCAGCGCCCCGGCCAGCCGCTCCGCGTACCAGCCGCCGGACCGGGAGTCCGGTCGCAGCGAGGTCGCGCCGTCCAGCACCGCCACCGCGTTCGGCAGCACCAGCACCACGTCCTCGCTCGTCCCCGCTCCCGGGGTCAACCGATCGCCCGGCCGCTCGGCCACCTCGACGTCCGCCACGCCCCCGATCATCGGCGGCCCGGGACCGTCACCAGCGGCAGGAACAACTGGGTGATCCACCCGATCCCCACCGCGTACAGCACCGTCCCGAATCCCGCGGAACCGCCGAGCGCCCAGCCGACGACCAGCACGCCCACCTCGATCCCGGTCCGCACCAGCCGCACCGACCAGCCGGTGCGCGCGTGCAGGCCGGTCATCAGCCCGTCGCGCGGACCCGGCCCGAGCCGGGCGCCGACGTACACCGCGGTCGCGAACCCGTTCAGCACCAGGCCGGCCACGAACAGCGCCACCTGCCCCGGCAACCAGTGCAACGGCGGCAGCAGCCCCAGCACGAGGTCCACCGAGACCGCGATGACCACCACGTTCGCCACCGTTCCGATGCCCGGCCGCTGCCGCAGCGGGATCCACAGCGCGAGCACCACGACGCTGGTCAGCGCTGTGACGGCCCCGAAGCTCCACCCGAGGCGCTGGGTCAGCCCGTCGTGCAACACGTCCCACGGCGACAGGCCGACCTCGGCGCGCACCATCAGCGCCATGCTCGTGCCGTAGAGCGCCAAGCCGCCGAACAGCTGCGCCAGCCGGGCCGTCGGGCGCACCGACACCGGCATCGGTGAAAGATCCACTGGGGTGGTGGTTGAAGCCATGAGTCGTTGATACGTCGAGATTGGCCTCGATCACGATAGCCAATCTGGAACTATTGGACTCGTGTCTCGCGTGATAGGACGAATCGGCTCCCGCGGCATCGCGGAACTGCTCGGCAGCTGGCACTCCGGCCGCGCCACCTCCGGCGGGCTGCACCAGGCGGTGCGGCAGCTCGTGCTCGACGGCAGGCTTCCCCCCGGAACCAGGCTGCCCGCGGAGCGCGAGTTCGCCGACGCGCTCGGGGTGAGCCGCACCCTCGTGGTGCGGGCGCTGGACCTGCTGCGCGACGAGGGCTTCGCGGCCAGCAGGCAGGGCTCCGGCTCGTGGGTGCGGCTGCCCGGCGACCGGGCGCACACCGACCCCGGCGGCTGGCCGCCCAGCACCCCCGACCTGATCAACCTCGCGCAGGCCACGTTGCCGGCGCCGCCGGAGTTCACCGCCGCGCTGGACCGCGCGCGCTGCCGCATCCCGGCGGAGCTCGGCGGCCACGGCTACCAGGCGCTCGGGCTGCCGGAACTGCGCGAACGCATCGCCGAGCACCACGCCCGCCGCGGCCTGCCGACGAACCCGCGGCAGGTGCTGGTCACCAATGGCGCGCAGCACGCCTTCGCGCTGGTGCTGCGCACCTTGGTCTCCCCGGGCGAACGGGTGCTGGTCGAGCACCCCACCTACCCGAACCCGTTGCAGGCGATCCGCGGTGCCGGCGCCGAGGCGGTGGCGGTGCCGATGCTCGCGGAGGGCTGGGACCTGGACCTGGTGTCCGCCACGCTGCAGCAGACCACGCCGAAGCTGGCCTACCTGATCCCGGACTTCCAGAACCCCACCGGCATCCAGATGACCGCGCAGGACCGGGAACGCCTGGTCGCGATGCTGCGCCGCACCCGCACCACGGCCGTCGTGGACGAAACCCTGGTCGAACTGGACCTGACCGGACGCACCCCGCCGCCACCGGTGGCCGCGTTCGGCGACGACCGGGTGATCACGATCGGCTCGGCGGGCAAGGCGTTCTGGGGCGGCATGCGGCTCGGATGGGTGCGGGCGCCCGAGGACCTGGTGCAGCGCCTGCTGCTGGAGCGCGCGGTGATGGACCTCGGCAGCCCGGTGCTGGAGCAGCTGGTGCTGGCCGAGCTGCTGGCCGATCCGGAGCCGGCGCTGCGGCGACGGCGGGAGGAGGTGACGGGGATGCGCGACTCGATGATCGCGGAACTCGCGGAGCAGGTCCCGGGCTGGCGGTTCCGGATCCCGGACGGCGGGCTGTCGCTGTGGTGCGACCTGGGAACTCCGGTGAGCAGCAGGTTCGCGATCGCCGCCGAGGAGCACGGGCTGCGGCTGGTGCCCGGGTCCCGGTTCGCGGTGCACGGCCACCTGGAGCGCTACCTGCGGATCCCGTACGCGCTGCCGGTCGAGCAGCACCGGGAGGTCGTGCGCCGGCTGGCCGCGGCGGCGGGCCGGTTCGACGGGATGCCCGACCCGGGGCCGCTGGAGGTGCCGATCAGCTGAGCACCCGGACCGGCTTCCGGCACGGCCCCTCGTCGGGCCGGAAGGCGATCTCGGGCGTGGTCCCGGCGCCGCTGGGGCAGCGCGGCACCGGGACCGGGGCGCGGCACGCAGCTCAGGAGGGGTCAAGGTTCCTGGTGCACGTGCCTGCGGGCGCCCCGCGACCGGTCCTGCCTGGCGCAGTCGGCCGGACCGGAGACCTCGGTGGTGCGGCGGCCCCGGTGCCGGGTGCCGCCGGTCCGGTTCAGTCGGGGGAGGTGGACGGTTCGATCAGCGCGATGCCGCGCGAGATGACCGTTTCGACGTGGCCGCCGACGGCGCGCACCGGCCCGGGCAGGTGCGGCCGGGCCGGCAGCACGGCGTGCATCCAGCGCAGGCCGTGCCCGGACCCGCTCGGCGCCGCGGAAGCGGTCACCACGGCGGGCGGCCCGACCGGCGGACCCTGGTGCGGTGCGGTGCCACCGTGCTCGACCGGTGCGGGCGTCGGCGCGGCCTGGTGCTGCGGCTCGGGTGCGGGTGCGGAGAGGTGCTGGGCGGTGTCGGGAGCTTCGGTCCGCACGGGCGGAGCCGGTTCGACGCGTTCCGGGGCCTGAGCGCGAGGTGTGGCGACGTCCGGCGGTGGTGCGGTGGTCGCCACCGCGCCGGTGCCGCCGCGGTCGGGGAGCAGCTGCACCAGGTCCGGCTCGGTGCGGTCGGGTTCCGCGGGTTCGACGACCGGTTCGAGCTCCGCGCGCACGCCGCTCGTGATGTCGGCGGCGAGGTCGGCGACGCCGAGCTGCACCGCATCGGTGGGGACGTCCTCGTGGACCGGTTCCGGGGCGTTGGGCGCCGTGATCTCGACGGGGTCGGGCCGGGCGATGGCGGGCCGGACGGCGGCCGGCGACGAGATGGCGGGCTTCGCCACCTCGACCCGTACCGCGGGCACCACGTCCGGCTGCGGTGCGGCCTCGGCCGGGCCCGCGGCCAGCAACCAGGCGCCGCCGACGAGTCCCGCGGTCGCGGCGGCGCGGGCGGTCCAGGCGCGCAGGAGCGGCCAGCGCCTGCGCCAGCTCCCGGTCACCCTCACCACCGCCTGTCGGTCCGCTCCCGCCGAACGCGAGGGGTCAATGCTCCTCTCGCCATAGGATGGGTGGCAGCCCTTCTCGGTATCAACCACCCGGACAGGCGGTGTCTTACCACCGGTTGCGGCGAACACTGCTGGCTCGATGCCACCGGGATGCCAGGAGATTTCACCCGACGGCATGCCTCAAGTGGACGATCGTGGTGACCCATCGCACAGTGTCCCCTGTGGATTCGATCTCGGGCACCCGGTTGACGGTCGCGGAGCTCGGCGAGAGCTGGGCGCGCTACGGGCACGACCTGCTGGTCCACGATCCCGGCGGCCCCGGCGAATGCCTGGTGCGGCGCGGGGAGCTGATCACCGCGCGCGGCTCGCTGGACCCGGTGCTGTCCCGGTTGCGCCGCTGGGTGGACGGCATCGACCACGACGACGGGCTGGAGCTCGCGCGGATCCGGCTGCGCACGTCCGAACGAGATCGCTGCGTGGCCATCGCCGACGAGTTCGCCGAGGTGAGCGCCAACCACGTGCACGTCGGGTCCGCGACGATGTTCGGCGCCCCGGTGCTGTTCGGCACGGGCGCGGAGGCGGAGCCTGCGGCGCCGGTCCCGGAACCGGCCCGGGAGCGGTGGGGCGTCACCGTCGGGGTGCTCGACACCGGCTGCGACCCGCATCCGTGGTTCGCGGGCCGGGACCGGTTCGACCCGGTGCCGGAGGTCCTGGACGCGGACGACGACGCCGAGCAGGACCGGCAGGCCGGGCACGGCACCTTCGTCTCCGGCGTGCTGCTGCAGCACGCGCCGGGGGTGGTGGTGCGGGCGCACCGGGTGCTGTCCTCGCTCGGGTTCACCGACGACCTCACCGTCGCCGCAGGGTTGCGCGCGTTGCGCCGCGGCGGGGAGCGGGTGGACGTGGTGCTGCTGACGGCCGGGTGCCACACGCCGGGCGACCGGTGCCCGCCCGCGCTGGAGGCCGAGCTCGCGCGGTTCGGCGGTGCGGTGGTGGTGGCCGCCGCCGGGAACCACGGTTCGTCCCGGCCGTTCTGGCCCGCCGCGCTGCCGGGGGTGCTGGCCGTCGCGGCGAGCGGGCCCGGTGGTGCGGTGGCCGAGTTCTCCGGCTCGGGCGACTGGGTGGACGCGTGCGCGCCGGGGGTGGACGTGGTGAGCAGCCACGTGCGGCTGCTGCCGGGGAGGCGCGGCGAGCGGCACTACGGGTACGCGAGCTGGAGCGGGACGTCGTTCGCCGCGCCGCGGGTCGCGGCCGCGGCGGCGAGCGCGGTCCGGGACGGGGCCGACGCCGACCGGGCCGCTCGGGACGCGGTGCGGCGTTACCCGTTCGGGGGGGTAATCGGCGTTCGGTGAATCTGCGCGGGGGGTTCGCTCCTCTTACTCGGGAAACCGATCTTGAGGGGAGGGAGCGCGATGCACGCCGTGCACGAGGTCTCCGAATCCGACGACGCCGCCCGGTTGCTGGCCCGCGCCGCGGCCGGTGAGCCTGCGGCCTGGCGGGAGCTCGTCGACCGCAACGCCTCGGTGGTGTGGGCGGCGGCCAGGGCGTACTCGCCGAGCGCCGTCGACGCCGAGGACGTGTGCCAGGTGACCTGGCTGTCGCTGGCGGAGAACCTCGGCGCCCTGCGGGATCCGCGGGCGCTGCCAGGGTGGCTGGCCACGACGGCCCGGCGCGAGGCGATCCGGCTGTCGAAGGCCCGGCGCCGGGAATCTCCGGTCGGCTGGGACACCGGGATGCTGGACCTGCCGGATCCCGGTGACGGGCCGGAGAGCAGCGCGCTGCACTCGGTGGCGGTCTCCCGGATGTGGCAGGCGTTCGCCCAGCTCTCCCGGCGTTGCCAGCAGCTGCTGCGGGTCGTGGCGGTGGCACCGGACGCCAGCTACGCGCAGGTCGGCCAGGCGCTCGGCATGCCGCGCGGCAGCATCGGCCCGAAGAAGGGCCGCTGCCTCGCGGCGCTGCGGGAACGGTTGGCGACCGGCGGGAACGTCGAGGAGGCCGCCGGATGAGCCCCCGGATGCCCGCCGAGCTGCGCGTGCTGCGCGACCTGTTCGAACTCCGCGATCCGGCGCCGGTGCGGGTGCGCGACGCCGCGTACGCCGCCGCCGGGTTGGCGCGTGCCCGGTCGGGCGCGGCGGCGTTGGAGCTGGTCGGCGACTCGGCCGACGCGGCCGCCGCGGTCCGGTCCGGTGGCGCCGCCCCGGATCCGGCGGAACCGCGGGTGCTCACGTTCCTGATGCCGGGGCGGATCGTGGAGCTCGACCTGGTGCCGACGGTGCCGGGCCTGTTCCGGGCCGCGGGCATGGTGATCAGCCGCTCCGGTCAGGGGAGGCCGGAGGGGGACGTGCTGTTCCGGCATCCGGGCGGGCAGTGCGTCGCCGAGCTCGACGTGGCGGGCGCGTTCCGGGTGACCGACGTGCCTGCGGGCCCGCTGGGCCTGGTGTTCCGGCCGGTGGGCGCCGCGCCTGCCGTCGCGGATTGGCTGGTCTGTTGAGCGCCGGGACGGCCCTCGCGCCGAGCACGGAGCCGATCTCGGCCGCGGTGCGGTGGCGGGACCGGGTCTGCGCGGACCCGGACGGGGCGGCGCGGGCGGCGGACCGCTGGCTCGCCCGCTCCGGCGATCCCGAGCTGCGGGTGCTGGCCAGGCACATCCGGGCGCTGGTCGCGGTGGAGCGCGGCCGATCCGCGGAGGCTCGGCAGCACGCGCGGGTCGCGCTGGCGGCGGCGCGGCGGGAACGGTTGCCCGATCGGGCCGCGCAGGTCCTGCTCACCTGCGCGTGGGTCGAGCTGGACCGGGGAGACCCGGAGGCGGCGTGGCGGCACCTGGAGGCCGCGGCCCAGCAGCTCACCGGCCAGGACGCGGTGCGGGCGAGCTGCCTGCGCGGCGTGCTGCTGTTCCAGCAGGACCGGCAGGACGAGGCGGTCGCGGTGCTCTCGACGGCGCTGCCGGGGCTTGCCGAGCGCGGGGACCACCAGTGGGCGGCCAACGCGCACGTCGCGCGCGGCCTCGCACACCTGTACCGCAATCGGCTCGACGAGGCGGAGGCCGACCTGGCCGCCGCCGAGCACCGGTTCCGCGCCGCGGGGCGGGACCAGCGCGCCGCGCTGTGCAGGCACAACCGGGGCTGCGTGGCGCTGCGCGCCGGGGACCTGCCGCGGGCGCTGCGGCTGTTCGACGAGGCGCGCGCCGCCGGGGCCGACCCGGCCGGGCACCCGGAGATCCGTGTCGACCGGGCCGAAGCGCTGGCCGAGGTGGGACTGCACGACCAGGCGCGGGAGGAGCTGCACCGCGCGGCTTCCCGGTTGCAGCGGCTGGGCCGGGTGGCGCGGCTCGGCGACACCTGGCTGGCCCTGGCCGGGTGCGCGCTGCGAGCGGGCGATCCGGAAGCGGCGATCCGCCCGGCCCGGTGCGCCGCCAGGTTGTTCCGCTCGCAGCGGCGGCATTCCTGGGCCGCGCTGGCGGTGGCGGTGGAGTGGCAGGCGCGGCTGCGGGTGGGACAGGTGTCCCGCTACGCGCTGGCCGCGGCGCGGCGCGCCGGGCACGCCTGCGCCGAGCACGGCTGGACGACGGCGGCCGCCGAGGTGTGGCTCGTCGCCGGCCGGGAAGCGGCACGGGCGGGGAGGCGGAGCACGGCGCGCGCCCTGCTGGAGCTGGCCGCGCCCGGGCGCGGCGGCGGACCCGGCTCGACCCGGCAGCTGACGGTGGGCTGGCTGGCGGAGTCGCTGCTGGCGGCGGATGCCGGGGACCACGACCGGTTGTTCGCCGCCTGCCGCCGCGGGTTGCGCGCGGTGGCGAGCTACGCGAGCGGGATCGCGGCGTGGGAACCGCGGATCGAGGCGTTCGGGCTGGCCGAGGAGCTCGGCTCGGTCGCGGTCGGCGCCGCGCTGCGCTCCGGTGATCCGCGGCTGGTGCTGAGGTGGGTCGAACGGCACCGGCTGGGCGCGGCGCACCGCCGCTCGGTGCGCCCGCCCACCGATCCGGAGCTGGGCTCGGCCCTGGTCCGGCTGCGGTCCGCGGTGTCCGGCGCGGCGGAGGCCGACGGCAGCCGGTTGCGCTCGGCGCTGTCCGAGATCGGTGCGCTGGAACGGCGGGTGCGGGACCGGGCGCTGCTCGTCGACGGCGGGGCGATCGACGCGGCGCAGCCCGCCGGGACCGCCGAGGTGCTCGCCGCGCTGCGCGGCGACGTCCTGCTGGTCCTGTTCGCGCACGAGGGGGTGCTGCACGCGGTCTCCGTCGTCGACGGGAACGCGCGGCTGCACGAGCTCGGCGCCGAGCTCGACGCGGTGCACGAGACGCAGCGGCTGCGGTACCTGCTCGCCCGGCAGGCCGAGACCGGTGATCAGCGCGCGGGAGCCGTGTACGCGGCGAGCGCCGCCGAGGCCGCGGCGGCCGGGGCGCGCGCGCGGGGGCGCCCCGGGGGGGGGGGGGGGGCGCCCCGGCGGCGGCGGGGGGGGGGGGCGCCCCGCGCGCGGCTGCGGGCGCGCCGGGCCCCCCCCCCCCGGGGCCGGGGGGGGGGGGCCCGCGGGGGGGGGGGCGCCGGGGGGGGGGGGGGCGCCCGCCGGGGCGTCGGCTGGTGGTGGTGCCGACCGGCGCGCTGCACGCGGTGCCGTGGGCCGCCCTCCCGCTCTGCCGCGGCCGCGGGGTGACCGTCGCGCCGTCGTTGCGGGCCTGGCTGCGCGGCGGGACCGACGCGGCGCGCGAATGCGGCTCGGCCGAACCGGTGTGGGTGTCCGGCCCGAGCCTGGAGCACGCCGAGGGCGAGGTCGTGGCGCTGCACCGGGTCGGTGGCGGGCGCCTGCTGACCGGAGCCGTCGCCGATGCGGAACGGGTGCTGGCGGCGGTGGACGGCGCCCCCATCGCGCACATCGCCGCGCACGGCCGGTTCCGGGACGACCAGCCGCTGCTGTCCTGCCTGGAGCTCGCCGACGGCCCGCTGTACGGCTACGACCTGGACCGGTTGCGGCGCGGACCGCGGACGGTGGTGCTCTCCGCGTGCGAGGCGGGGCGTTCGGTGCCGGCCCGCGCCGGGCAGCTCACCGGGTTGGCCGCCGCGCTGCTCGGACGCGGCACGGCGACGGTGATCGCCAGCGTCGTTCCGGTCCCGGACGAGCGCACCGCGCGGGTGATGATGTCGCTGCACTCGTTGCTCCGCCGCGGCGTCGGCCCCGCGGAAGCGCTCGCCGCCGCGCAGGCCGCGCACGGCGAAGCGGGCTTCCTCTGCCTGGGCCACGGTGGTTGACCGTGGTGGGGAGCGCGGCGGGATCAGCCCGCCAGGCCGTGCAACCGGCGGATGCCCTCGTCCAGCACCTCGTCCCGCTTGCAGAACGCGAAGCGCACCAGGTGCCGCACCGGCTCCGGGTCGTCGCAGAACACCTGCACCGGGATCGCGGCGACGCCGACCCGCCCCGGCAGCGCCCGGCACAGCTCGGCGCCGTCGGTGAACCCGAGCGGCCGCACGTCGGCGCAGATGAAGTAGGTGCCCTCCGAGGCGAGCACGTCCAGCCCGGCCGCGGTGAGCCCTTCGGCCAGCCGGTCCCGCTTGCGCTGCAAGCCGTCGCGCAGTTGCGCGACCCAGTCCAGCTCGTGGCGCAGCGCGTGCGCCACGGCGGGCTGGAACGGTGCGCCGCCGACGAAGGTGAGGAACTGCTTCGCCGCGCGGACCGCGCCGATGAGCTCCGCGGGGCCGCACGCCCAGCCGATCTTCCAGCCGGTGGCGCTGAAGCTCTTGCCCACGCTGGAGATCGTCACCGTCCGCTCGGCCATCCCCGGCAGGGTCGCCAGCGGGGTGTGCGCCCGGCCGTCGTAGAGCAGGTGCTCGTAGACCTCGTCGGTGATCGCGATCAGGTCGTGGTCGCGGCACACCTGCGCGATCGCGGCCAACTCGGTGTCGGTGAGCACGGTGCCCGTCGGGTTGTGCGGCGAGTTCACCACCAGCGCCCTGGTCCGCGGTCCGACGGCGGCGCGCAGCGCGTCCAGGTCGAGTTCGAACCGGTGGTCCGGGCCCTGCCGGAGGCCGACCGTGCGGCGCACCGCCCCGGCCATCGCCACCGCCACCGGGTACGAGTCGTAGTAGGGCTCGATGAGCACGACTTCGTCGCCGGGTTCGAGCAGCGCCAGCATCGAGGCGGTGATCGCCTCGGTGGCGCCGACGGTCACCAGCACTTCGCCGTCGGGGTCGTGCTCGATCCCGTAGTGCGCCTTCCGGTGCTCCGAGATCGCCGCGCGCAGGTCCGGCTCGCCCGCGCCGGGCGGGTACTGGTTCACGCCGTCGGCGATCGCCTGCTGCGCCACCCGCAGCATCCCGGCGGGGCCGTCGGTGTCCGGGAAGCCCTGCCCGAGGTTCACGGCCCCGTGCTCTCGGGCCAGCTCGGTGATCTCCGCGAAGATCGTCGAGGTGAACGGGCGCAACCGGGAGGTGAGGGCGGGAGATCGCACGTCCGGCACTCTACTGCTCCGGGCGGCCCGGTCGTCCCACGTGCCGGAACCGCGGCGGTCGCGCGGCGTGCGCGGCCGGGCGGGTTCCGTCACCGCGGGCGCCGTCCGGCGCGAAGCGATCGGTGCCGGTGCCCGCTGCTGCCACAATCGTGGGGTGGCACAGACTGCGGCAGCGGATGCGGACCAGGTCAAGCGGCGGGCGCTGCGGCGGATGAAGGCCGTCGCGGGCGGGCTCCTCCTCGTCGCGACCGTGATCTTCGTGATCGCCCGCTGGCAGGAGAACAACGGCGCCGCCGCGTGGGTCGGCTACGTCCGCGCCGCGGCCGAGGCGGGGATGGTCGGCGCGCTGGCGGACTGGTTCGCGGTGACGGCCCTGTTCCGCAGGCCGCTGGGGCTGCCGATCCCGCACACCGCGATCATCCCGACCCGCAAGGACGCGCTCGGCCAGAACCTCGGCGCCTTCGTCGGCGACAACTTCCTGGCCGAACCGGTGGTGCGGGACAAGCTGGGGCGGGCGGAGATCGGGGCGCGGGTCGGGACCTGGCTGGACGACGAGGCGCACGCCGAACGCGTCACCTCCGAGCTGGCGACCGCGGTGCGCGGTGCCGTGCAGGTGCTGCGCGACGACGACGTGCAGGCGGTGCTGGAGCAATCGGTGCTGCGGAAGGTCCTGGAGCAGCCGTGGGGTCCGCCGCTGGGCCGCATCCTGTCCCAGGTGTTCGCCGACGGCACCCACCACAAGCTGGTGGACCTGATCTGCGACCGCGCCTACGACTGGGCGCGGGACAACCACGCGACGGTGCTGCGCGTGGTGAGCCAGCGCGCCCCGTCCTGGTCGCCGCGGTTCTTCGACGGGATGGTCGCGGACAAGATCTACGCCGAGGTGCTGTCCTTCGCGTGGGCGGTCAAGACCGACCCGGACCACCAGATGCGCAAGGCGGTGGACCGCTTCCTGGTGGAGTTCGCGCACGACCTGCAGCACGACCCGAAGACGATGGAGCGGGCCGAGCAGATCAAGCAGCAGGTGGTGGCGCACCCGGAGGTGCAGAACCTCGTCGCCTCCGCGTGGAGCACCGCGAAGAAGATGCTGCTGGACGCCGCCGAGGATCCGTCGAGCGAGCTGCGGCTGCGGGTGCGCGACGGGCTGCGCGGGCTCGGTCGCAGGCTGGCCACCGAACCGGAGCTGCGCGCCAAGGTGGACGGCTGGGTGGAGAGCGCCGCGGTGTACGTGGTGTCGCACTACCGCACCGAGATCACCACGTTGATCACCGACACGGTGGAGCGCTGGGACGCCGAGGAGACCTCGCGGAAGATCGAGCTCCAGGTCGGGCGGGACCTCCAGTTCATCCGGATCAACGGCACCGTGGTGGGTGCGCTGGCCGGCCTGGTGATCTACGCCCTGTCCCAGCTGCTGCTCTGACGTCCGGACGTCGCGGTCGGCGGCGCGGTTCACCGCGCTCGGCGCGGCGAGCGCGGCGGCGGGTGCTCACTCGGCGGTCGCGTGCCGCTCGCGCCAGGAGCGCGCCTTCTCGCGGTTGCCGCACACCCGCATCGAGCACCAGGTGCGGGACTTGTTCCGCGACCGGTCGTAGAACGCCCACAGGCAGTCCTCGGCCGGGCAGATCTTGATCCGGTTCCAGTGGCCGGTGTGCACCAGGTGCACGGCGGCGGCCAGCACGCGGCCCAGCGCGTCCTGCCCGCCCAGCACCGGTACGCCGTCCTGGAGGACGACGGGCACGGGCCAGGTGATCACGTCGGCATCGGGGCGCGGGGCGGACCGGTCGCAGGACACCGCGGTGCGCATCGCTTCGCGGACGCGCCGCGCGGAACCGCGGTCTCCGGCTTCGCCCAGGCCGCGTCCGGCGGACCACGCCCGCCACTGGTCCGCGGAGTCGAGGACGTCGGTGCCCGTTTCGGCGTCGGAGGTGTTGAGGAAGGCCAGCACCAGCTCGACGTCGCGTTCGGCGTCCAGGTCCGCGGCGGAGTTCGCAGGGACTCGGTCGGCGACGGCTCTGCTGTTCACGAACACCATCGTATTCGATTAGCCGGTTGCAGCGTGCGTCGATAACCCTCATACTCCTGTCGTCGGTTACTAACTGCTCATACGTGAACACCGGTTAGGGGAGTCGTGGATCTCGTGGGAGTGGCAGTGCAGCGGAAACGGTCCGGCGGCCGAGCGGGAGGTGCCGGGCGGGCGGAGGATGCCGGGATCCGGCCGCAGGCGTTGGGCAGGTTCGCGGCCCGCTGGCCCGAGGCGGTGGCCGCGCTGCGCCCGGGTGCCGCGGTCGATCCCTGGCCGGCGAACCCCCGGTCGAGTTGAGGTCCCCCTTCGAGCGAAAGGTCGTGCCCATGTCCGAGTCCCCGCTGTCGATCGTCGCGTTCGCCATCGACACGCCCGATCCGCGCGCGCTGGCGGAGTTCTACCGGCGCTTGCTGGGCTGGGAGGTCGATGACGCCGGATCGGACGAGGACTGGGTGGAGCTGGCGGATCCGGCGGGCGGCCCGACGTTGGCGTTCCAGCGGGATCCGGACCACGTGCCGCCGACCTGGCCGGATCACGCGCGACCGCAGATGATGCACGTCGACGTGCGGGTGCCGACCTTGGCGGAGGGGCACGAGCGGGCGGTGCGAGCCGGTGCTCGGCCGCTGCCGCAGCCGCCGGACCAGCAGGACTCGCCGTTCCGGGTGTACGCCGATCCGGACGGGCACCCGTTCTGCGTGTGCGCGGTCGGGTGAGTCGCCGGGCGGGTGCAAGCTGAGTGCTTGCAAAAGTTAGCACTCGTGGTTAGCGTGGGAACCGTCCGGAGGGAGCGGGATCCATGGAGCGGGTGGACAAGACCGTCAACAAGGCCGTGAACCAGGCGGTCAGCGACCTCGGCGGGTACATCAGGGCGCAGCGCGGCAACGCCCAGATCTCGCTGCGCGAGCTCGCCAAGAGCGCGGGCGTCTCCAACCCGTACCTCAGCCAGATCGAACGCGGCCTGCGCAAGCCGAGCGCGGAGATCCTCCAGCAGATCGCCAAGGCGCTGCGCATCTCCGCCGAAGCGCTCTACGTGCAGGCCGGAATCCTGGAGCAGCGCGAGGGCGGCCCGGTGGTGGACGCGATCCTCGCCGACCCCGACCTGGGCGAGCGGCAGAAGCAGGTCCTGCTCGACATCTACGCCTCGTTCCGGCGCGAGCACGACGGCGCCACCGGCGTGCCGGACCGCACCGAAACCCCCGAAGCAGCCGAGGAGTGAGCACCATGCCGACTTCCGAGAACGACACCAAAACCCGCGGCGACGCCACCGAGCAGGCCCGCACGCCGCTGCTGGCCGCGCTGGGCGCGGGCGACCTCGCCGCGCAGACCATCGCCGACGCGCTGACCAAGCTGCGCGCCCGGCTCGGCGAGGGCGCCGAGTCCGCGCGCCACGGCGTCAACGACCTGCCGAACGACCTCAAGGAGCGCTTCGACCCGGCCGAGCTGCGCAAGCTCGTCGACGCCTACACCCGCTCCGCCGCCCAGCTCTACGGCTACCTCGCCGAGCGCGGCGAGACGACCTTCGAGCGCCTCCAGTCCCAGCCGCAGGTCAAGCAGGCCTGGAGCCAGCTGGAGCAGGTCCAGGGCCGGGTGGACAGCGCGGTCGGCGACGCCCGGGTGCTCGCCGACGACGTGCTCGGCAAGGTCACCCGCACCACCCGCTCCTGGGGCGAGAAGGCCGCCGAGGCCACCGAGAAGGCGGGCGACCAGGCCGCGGAGCAGGTCCGCGACACCGCGGGCGACGTGGCCGACGCGGTCGCGGGCGCCGGTTCCGACGCGGCCACCGCGACCCGCAGCACCACGCGCAAGGCCGCGAACCGGACCGCCGCCGCCAAGAGCGCGCCGAAGAGCGGCGCGAAGAGCACCGCGAAGCCGAAGGCGACCGGCAAGTCCGACAGCTGACGCCGATCGAGCGCGGGACCCCGGAGGGCTGCTCCGGGGTCCCGCTCACACGTAGGGTGGAGTGGTGGAGTTGTCATTCAGCGGTCCGCCGGAGCTGTTGCTGCAGTTCTGGATCTTGAAGGTCATCTGGCTTGCCGGTCTGCCGCTGGGGCTGTACGCCTTCGTGCACGCGCTGATGCAGCGCGCGGACGCGTTCACCGCGGTGGGCAAGCTGTCCAAGCCGGCGTGGCTGGGCATCACCGGTGCCGGGCTGGTGCTGCTGGCGGTGTTCACCAGCGGTCCCATCACGATCATCTGGCTGGCCGGGTTGGTCGGGGTGCTGGTGTACCTGCTGGACGTGCGCCCGAAGGTCACCGAGGTGCAGCGCGGCAGCTCCTGGTGATCGGCGGCGAGCTGCGCGCCGACGAGGGCGTGCTGCCCTCGGGCGCGCGCTGGCGCGGGTACGGCCGGGGTGCGCCGGTGACGCTGGTGACCCACGGGCTGGGCGCGACTCCGGGCGAGGCGCGGATCCCGGCCTCCGGGCTGCCGGGCACGCGCGTGGTGCTGACCTTCGCGGGCCACGGCGACGCCGCGGACCCGCCCGCGGACTACTGGGACTACGGCGTGCTGGCGGCGGACGTGCTGGCCGCGGCGGACGCGGTCGGTGCGACCCGCGCGGTCGGGGTGTCGCTGGGCACGGGCGCGCTGACCCGCGCGGCCGCGGCGGATCCGGGCAGGTTCGAACGGCTCGCGCTGCTGCTGCCCGCGGTGCTGGACGGCGGGCGGGAGATGTCCTCGGCGTGGGCGCTGGAGCGGTTGGCGGAGGCGGTCGCGGCCGCCGGTGCCGACGGCGGTGCCGCGCTGCGCGAGCGGGTGGCCGCCGAGTTCCCGCCCGGCGCGCAGCTGGGCGACCACCTGGCGGCCCGCACCTCGGCCCTGCTGCGGTTGGGGCCCGCGCTGCGCGCGCTGGGCGACCGCGCGGTGGTCGACGACGCGACGGCCCTGCGGGCGGTCCGGTCGGACGTGCTGGTGCTGACCGGCACGGACGATCCGCTGCACCCGGTGGCGGCGGCGCGGGCGACCGCGGCCGCGATCCCGGGCTCGCGGCTGGAGGTGCTGCCGTCGGTGGCGCCGCTGTTCACCCACCGCCGGGAGCTGCGGCGGCTGCTCGCCGATTTCCTGGGGTGACGAGCCCCGCAGCTGCGGGAGCGCGCTGACCCCGGCCGGACGCGCCGGGGCGGAGTGCTCGTACCGTCGGCGCATGGCTCTCGACTGGTCGCGCGCCGCCGGAACCCTCGAGGTGGGCTCGGCGCTGGAACGTCCCGAACTGCTGGCCGAGCCGGTCCGCGACGCCGTCGCGGCCCTGCCCGCGGCGGAAGCGGAGCTCGTCGGGGTCGCCGAGATCGACCCGGAGCTCGCGGACACCGCCGCGTTCTGCGCCGAGTACGCCTCCCCGCTGGAGCTGTCGGCGAACTGCGTGGTCGTGGCGGGCAAGCGCGCCGGCGAGCTGCGGTACGCCGCCTGCCTGGTCCTGGCCACGACGCGCGCCGACGTGAACGGCGTGGTGAAGCGGCGGCTGGACGTGCGGAAGGCGTCGTTCGCGCCGATGGACGAGGCGGTGCGGCTGACCGGGATGGAGTACGGCGGGATCACGCCGTTCGGGCTGCCCGCCGACTGGCCGCTGCTGGTGGACGCCGCGGTGGCGAGCGCGCCCGCCGCGGTCGTCGGCAGCGGCCTGCGCCGGTCGAAGATCATCGCGCCGGGCGCGCTGCTGGCCCGCCTGCCCGCGGCCGAAGTGCTCGACGACCTCGCCCGCCCGGTGGGCTGAGCCGGGTCAGAACACCACGGTCCGCTTGTCGTGGACCAGGACCCGGTCCTCGAGGTGCGCGCGGAGACCGCGGGCCAGCACGACCTTCTCGATGTCCCGTCCCTTGCGCACCATGTCGGTGGCCGCGTCGGTGTGGTCCACCCGGATCACGTCCTGCTCGACGATGGGGCCCGCGTCGAGTTCCGGCGTGACGTAGTGGCAGGTCGCCCCGACGAGCTTCACCCCGCGCTCGTAGGCCTGGTGGTAGGGCCGCGCACCGGCGAACGAGGGCAGGAAGCTGTGGTGGATGTTCAGCGCGCGTCCGGCCCACTCCTCGCACACCGCCGGCGGCACGATCTGCATGAACCGGGCGAGCACGATCGCGTGCGGGTCGTGCCCTTCGACCAGCGCCCGCACCTCCTGGAACGCGGCGCCCTTGTCGTCCGGGTCGGAGCCGGCGGGGAACGGAACGTGGTGGAACGGCACGCCGTGCGCCTCGGTGATGCCGCGCAGCCGCGGGTGGTTGCCGATGACGGCGCGCAGGTCCACGTCCAGCTCGCCGGAGGCGACGCGGCCGAGCAGGTCGTGCAGGCAGTGGCCCTCGCGGGACACCAGCAGCACCACCCGGCGCCGCTCGGAGGTGTCGCTCACCCGCCAGTTGGTGCTGCCCAGCTCGTCGGCGACCTGCGCGAAGCGCTCCCGCAGCTCCGCCAGCCCGAACGGCAGCGAGTCCGCGCGCACGACCTGGCGGGTGAAGAACCAGCCGGTCTCGACGTCGGTGTGGTACCCGGCTTCCACGATCCAACCGCCGTGGTCGGCGAGGAACGTGGCGATGCGGGCCACGATCCCCGTGCGGTCGGGGCAGCCGAGGGTGATGACGAATCGAGCGGACACGGTTGCGGAGTATCGCACTGCGCCGACCGGCCCGGCCGGGTGATGTCACCCCGAGGTGCGCGGATCCACCGCGGCCCAGTCGACGGTCAGCTCGCCCAGCCGCCAGCGCCGCGGCCGGTCCCGCACCGGCCAGCCCAGCTCGGCGAACCGCCGCACCGCCTCCGCCCAGCGGGCGCGCGGGCCGAACGGTGCTCGCGGCGCGGCCCGCGCCCAGCAGGCGTCCAGGTCGGTGAACAGCGCGTGCACCTTCTCACCGGGCACGTTGCGGTGGATCAGCGTCTTCGGCAGCCGTTCCGCCAGGTCCGACGGCCGGTCCATGTCGGAGGGCAAGCAGGCCAGCGTCAGGGTGCGCGGCCCGGACCGGTCCAGCGCCACCCAGCAGCAGCGGCGCCCGATCTCGTCGCAGGTCCCCTCCACCAGCAGCCCGTCCGGGGCGAGCCGTCCGCGCAGCTCGTCCCAGGCCTTCCACGCCTCCGGCTCGGTGTACTGGCGCAGCACGTTCAACGCCCGCACCAGCGCCGGGCCGTCCGCACCGCCGATGCCCGCGGCGAGCCCCGCGAGTTCGAAGCCGCCGCGCCGGAACTCCAGCGCGGGCGGGGCGGCGACGGCCTTGCCCGCGGCCACCCGATCCGGGTCGATCTCCAGCCCGAACACCCGCGCGTCGGGGCGCACCGGCCGCAGCCGGGCCGCGAACTCGACGGTGGTGACCGGGGTGGCGCCGTAGCCGAGGTCGATCACCAGGGGATCGGCGGCGCCGGACAGCGCGCGGGCGACCCACGGGGTACCGGCGATCCAGCGGTCCACGCGGCGCAGCCGGTTCGGGTTGGTGGTGCCGCGGGTCGGCACCCCGAGCGCGCGGGCGCGCCCGGCGGCCAGGCGCGGCGCCTTCTTGCGGGGCTGGTTCATGAGCGGGCGGTGAAGATCATCCGTGGTCAGCTCCGCGGGCGGGCCAGCCACTCGGTGGTGAAGCGCTCCTCCGCGGCGAGCAGCTTCTGCACCTGTTCGGCGACGAGGTCCTCCAGCTTGCCGCCGAGGAACGGCACGGACACCCGCACTTCGCCCTCCACCAGCAGTTCGCTGGCGCCGGTTCCGCCGGTCAGGTCGCGCAGCCACATCGATCCGGTGATGGTGCACGGCACCCCGGCGACCTCGGCGGCGATCTCGCCCGCGTAGTGGCCGTCCTGCTCGCACCGCCACGACTCGCTGCGGTCGATCACCAGGTCACCCGCCCCGGCGACGGTGCGCGCGATCGGGGGGAGCGAATCGGTGGGCACGCCCTGGCGGATCTGGAAGCGCACCGCATCGCCGTCCGCGGTGTGCTGCACGAGCTCGTTGCGCCCGCCCTCGAGCTGGTCGAGGCGTTCCCGCAGATAGTCGATGTCGATGAGCGCCGCATGCACCTGCGATGCGGGCCACTCGGAGGTGCTGCGGTGCTCGATGCGGCGTGCCATGGGCGGAAGGTTACCTTTGGCAATCGTGAACCCCTCGATGTCCGGCTCCGAAGGAACCAGCGGTGGCGCGCCGCAGACCGGCGACCCGGCGGCCCACGTCCTGTCCGGCCACACCACGCTGCGCCTCGGCGGGCCGGCCGCCGAGCTCGTCGTGGCCGAACACCCGGACCAGCTGGCCGAGGCGGTCCGCGAGTCCGACGCGGCGGGCCAGCGGCTGCTGGTGCTCGGCGGCGGCTCCAACCTGGTGATCGCCGACGAGGGCTTCGACGGCCGCGTCGTGCGGATCGCCACCGGCGGGCGCCGCTACGACATCGTGGACGGGTTCGTGCAGCTCACCGTCGAAGCGGGCGAGGACTGGGACGACGTCGTCGCCGACACCGTCCACCAGGGGCTCGGCAACCTGGAGTGCTTGTCCGGGATCCCCGGGCTCACCGGCGCCACCCCGGTGCAGAACGTCGGCGCCTACGGCGTGGAGATCTCCGAGATGCTCGTTTCGGTGGACCTGCTGGACCGGCGCACCGGGCGGATCCGCACCGTGCTCGCCGACGACCTCGGGCTCGTCTACCGGGGCAGCATCCTCAAGCACACCGACGACGCGGTGGTGCTGCGCGCCCGCTACCTGCTGCGCGACGGCGGTCAGTCGGCGCCGATCCGGTACGCCGAGCTGGCCCGCGAGCTCGACGTGAACCCGGGGGCGCGCGTCGACGTGGTCCGGGTGCGCGAAGCGGTGCTGCGTTTACGGCGTTCGAAGGGCATGGTGCTCGACCCGGACGACCACGACACGTGGAGCGCGGGCTCCTTCTTCACCAACCCGATCGTGGAGGCGGCGGACCTGCCCGGGGTGCTGGAGCTGATCGCGGCCCACGTCGGACCGGACGAGAAGGTGCCGCAGTACCCGGCATCGGAGGGGCGCACGAAGCTGTCCGCGGCCTGGTTGATCGACCGCGCCGGGTTCGGCAAGGGCCACTCCGGTCCGGGCGGGCGGACCGCGCTGTCCGGCAAGCACACCCTCGCGCTGACGAACCGGGGCTCGGCGAGCACGGCGGACCTGCTCCACCTTGCGCGTGAAGTGCGGGACGGGGTGAGCTCGGCGTTCGGCGTGTCGCTGGCGCCGGAGCCGGTGCTGGTGGACTGTTCGCTCTGAGCCCCGCGCGGCTCGCGCTCCACGTCCGGCCGCGGCCGGAGGCCTGTTCCGGATCCGGGTTCACCTGACTGCCGACCGGCCGGAAGGGTGACTCTTCGTGACTAACGGTTAACCCTGAGTGTTAAATGGTTGCTGGAGGGGGCCGCCATGCTCAGCATCAGGGAACTTCGGGACAGAGCGGTCATCAGGCCGATCAAGCGCGCGGTCGAGGACCAGCTGCTGGACCTCCCCGGCGTCACCGCGGTCGACATCGGTGAGAAGCGCACCGCGGGCCGGTTCACCGGCGAACAGGGCATCGTCGTGTCGGTGGCGCGCAAGCGCCCGGCCGACCGGGTGTGGCCGGGTACCCAGATCCCGCCGGACGTGCTCGGCATCCCCACCGACGTCATCGAGGAGAAACCGCTGCTCCAGCACGTGCACACGTGCGCGGAGGAGTCGGTGGCGCTGCGCGGCCGCGGTTTCGCGCACGACGGCGCGGTGACCGGCGGCGACGGGCTGGCTCCCTGCCGCTCGGTGCAGCTGGCCCCGCCGGACGCCCGGTACGCGGGCCGCTACCGCCGCACCGGCACCCTGGGCGCGCTGGTCGTGGGGCACCCGCCCGCGGTGGCGACGATGGGGCTGACGACGTTCGACGTGGCCTGCTTGGACGACGGCTGGGCGGTCGGCGACCGGATGGTCGATCCGGACACCGGTCACGTGTACGCGGACTTGGCGCGGGGCGCGCTGTCCGGCCGGGTGGACGCGGCCGCGGTCACCCTGGGCAGGGGCGTCGGTCACTCGCCGGTGATCCCGGGCATCGGACCGGTGACGGGGCAGTGCGCCGCCTACCCGGGCGAGCAGGTGCGCAAGTGCGGCTACGGCAGCGGGGTGACCAGCGGGGTGGTGACCTCGGTGGACGTGACGGTGCGGGTGGATCACGGGGCGGCGCTGGGCGTGCGCGTGCTGCGGGAGCAGATCCGGATCGACTGCCCGCCGGGCGGCGGCTGCTTCCTGCGGGTCGGGGACGCCGGCGGTGCCGTGGTCAACGACGACGGCCGGGTGGTCGGGCTGCTGTTCGCGGGCACCCGCAGCGGGATGACCGGGTTCGCGAGCCCCATCGCGGACGTCCTCGCGGAGCTGGACGTGGAGCTGTGCGTGCTGCACCGCCAACTCCCGGTGTGATCGTGGATGAGCGGTGAGTTGCCCCACCCTCGGCCCGTCGGTGGCGGAGCGGTGCGGGGCGGAGAGCGGCCGGATGGCGGTTGAACACGGCGGGCGATCATGGTTCCCCCTGGTCATAGCTCTGCCGGGTGAGGATTGTTCACTCGAAAGAGCGGCTCAAGCATGCCGGGGGCGCCCGCGATGGCGATCCTGTGACACGACACACTGTTGATCGGCGGCATCTTTTCGAGGCGCCGCACGTCTTGCGGTTGTGAGAACCACGTCGGAACGGATCGGGGTCGAGGAGTGCTGAGCAGGGTGAGTCGGGTACGGCAGCTGTGGACCGCGCTGGCGGGAACGCTGGTGGCCGTGCTGCTGCTATCGGGCTGCGGGACGCAGTCCACGGACGGGGGCGGAACCGGCGGCGGCACGCAGGCGCAGGCCCCGCTCGCCAAGGTGCACCTCGAACCCGGCGGCGGCTCCGACGTGAACCCGGCCGCGCCGGTGAAGGTCAGCGTCGAAGGCGGCAAGCTCGACGACGTCGCGCTGACCAACGGCGACGGCAAGGAGGTCGAGGGCGATCTCGCCGACGACGGCCTCAGCTGGACCGCGGGCGAGCAGCTCGGCTACGGCAAGACCTACACCTGGTCCGGCGAGGCCACCGGCACCGACGGCAAGAGCGTCCCGGTGCAGGGCAGCTTCACCACGATCTCCCCGGCCAAGCAGGTCCGCGCCACCGTCAACCCGACCGACCACAGCGAGGTCGGCGTCGCGATGCCGATCAGCGTGAAGTTCGACGACCCCGTCACCGACAAGGCCGCCGCCGAGCGCGCGCTGAAGGTCCGCACCTCGGTGCCCGTCGAAGGCGCCTGGGCGTGGCTGTCGGACACCCAGGTGGACTGGCGGCCGAAGGAGTACTGGCCCGCGGGCACCGAGGTCGAGGTGGACGCCGACCTCTACGGCGTGCACTACGGCGAGGGCGAGTACGGCCGCTCCGACCTGACCACCGAGTTCACCATCGGCCGCTCGCAGGTCGTGAAGGCCGACGCCTCCACCCACCAGATGGTCGTGGAGCGGGACGGCAAGCAGGTCGCCAGCTACGCGGCCAGCTACGGCAAGGACCACGACCCGGAGCTGAACACGCCCAACGGCACCTACATCGTGATGCAGAAGAACCCCGTCGAGATCATGGACAACCCGCGCTACGGCTACACCGACGTGGAGAAGAAGTGGGCCGTCCGGATGTCCAACCACGGCGAGTTCATCCACGAGAACGAGGAGAACCGCGCCAACCTCGGCAAGGTCAACACCTCGCACGGCTGCATCAACCTGAGCGAGGCCGACGCGAAGAGCTACTTCGACACCGCGCTGGTCGGCGACCCGATCGAGGTCACCGGCGCGGTCGCCTCGATGGAGCCGCGGTACGACGTGTTCGACTGGATGCTCGACTGGGACCAGTGGACGCAGAAGTCCGCGCTGTGATCTCCCGCGGCTCGCGCTGAGCCGCTCTTCCGGGTCCCGCGCTGTGAACACCGTCACCGGGCGTGCCGCGTCCGGGCCGGTCGGTGCGGTGGGCGGGGTAGCGTCAGCGGGCTGCGCTCGGCCGCCCAGGAATGTTTTCCCCCGGCCCGGTGTCGGGACCCAGGGCGTTCCGGACCCGGGCGCCGTGGGCGAGGGCGCTCCACCACCACGTTTGCGATAGGGCTTAGTCGATGACCTCTGGCACCGCCCGGATGCGGCCGCGCCGCGCCGCCGTGTTCTCGTTGCACACTTCGCCGCTGGAGCAGCCGGGCACCGGTGATGCGGGCGGGATGAACGTCTACATCGCCCAGACCGCGACCCGGCTGGCCGAGCACGGCACCGAGGTGGAGATCTTCACCCGCGCCACGTCCTCCGAGGTGCCACCGGTGGCGGAGCTGGCGCCGGGCGTGACGGTGCGGCACGTGGTGGCCGGACCGTTCGAGGGGCTGGACAAGAACGAGCTGCCCGCGCAGCTGTGCGCGTTCGCGGCGGGCGCGCTGCGCGCGGAGGCGCGGCACGAGCCGGGGTTCTACGACGTGGTGCACTCGCACTACTGGCTGTCCGGGCAGGTCGGCTGGCTGGCGCGGGAGCGCTGGGGCGTGCCGCTGGTGCACACCGCGCACACCTTGGCGAAGGTGAAGAACGCCGCGCTCGCCGCCGGCGACACCCCGGAGCCGCGGGTGCGGGTGCTCGGCGAGGAGCAGGTGGTCGCCGAAGCGGACCGGCTCGTCGCGAACACCGAGGTGGAGGCCGACGACCTGGTGCGGCTCTACGGCGCGTCCCCCGACGAGGTCGAGACGATCCCGCCGGGCGTGGACCTGCGCCGGTTCACCCCGGGCGACGCGACCGCGGCCCGCGCCCGGTTCGGGGTGCGGCCGGACGCGCTGGTGTTCGCGTTCGTGGGCCGCATCCAGCCGTTGAAGGCACCGGACGTGCTGCTGCGCGCCACCGCGGAGCTGCTGGCGCGCCGCCCGGAGCTGCGTGCGCGGCTGGAGGTGCTGGTGGTCGGCGGTCCCTCCGGCAGCGGCCTGGACCGGCCGGAGTCGCTGCACGAGCTGGCGGGGGAACTCGGCATCACCGACGTGGTGCGGTTCCTGCCGCCGCAGGGCGGTGCGGCGCTGGCCGACGTGTACCGCGCGGCGGACGTGGTGGCGGTGCCCAGCTACAACGAGTCGTTCGGGCTGGTGGCGCTGGAGGCGCAGGCCTGCGGCACGCCGGTGGTGGCGGCGTCGGTGGGCGGCCTGCCGGTGGCGGTCGCGGACGGCCGCTCGGGATTGCTGGTGCCGGGGCACCGCACCGGCCAGTGGGCGGACGCGCTGGGGTCGGTGACCGAGGCCGGGCTGCGCGCCGAGCTGGCCGCGGGCACGGTCGCGCACGCCGAGGCGTTCTCCTGGGACCGGACCACGGAGGCGCTGCTGGAGACCTACGCGCGGGCGAAGCGCGCCTTCCACTCGCAGTTCGACCTGGAGGTGACGGCATGACGGTCGAGGCGACGATCGCGGCCGCGCTGGACGCGAGCGAACTGGACTACCGGCGGGAGGACGGCGGCCGGTTCTTCGTGACGCTGCCGGGCACGAAGAAGCTGCAGACGAACTGCTGGCTGATCGTCGCCGAGCACGCGCTGGTCGTGGAGGCCTTCGTGTGCAGGCAGCCGGACGAGGCGCACGAGGACGTCTACCGGTTCCTGCTGCGCCGCAACGCCCGGCTCTACGGCGTGCACTACACGATCGACGGGACCGGGGACGTGTACCTGGTGGGCCGGATCGGCCTGCACGCGGTGACGGCGGAGGAGGTCGACCGGGTGCTCGGGCAGGTGCTGGAGGCCGCGGACGGCGACTTCAACACCTTGCTGGAGCTGGGTTTCGGCACGGCGATCCGCCGGGAGTGGGGCTGGCGGGAGTCGCGCGGCGAGTCGCTGGCGAACCTGCGCCCGTTCGAGCAGCTGGTGCGGCGGGACGGTCCGCTGGCCCCGGCGGACGACGGCGGGGAGACCTCGCGGGAGCGGTGATCGGCGTCCGCTGCGACAGCGGACGCGAGGGGCGGCTCGGGAGAGAGGGGGAGTCGCGAGCTCGAACCGCCCCACGCGTGAGTTCCCGCCAGCGGGCCCAGTGGGCGGGGGGCACCCGGGGCCGCCCGGGGCGCCCGCCCCCCCCCACGTGCTGGAAC
>NZ_JAIUJZ010000087.1:0-25837 GCF_020176775.1 Saccharopolyspora sp. 6M | reverse complement strand
ACCATCGGACCGCCGCACCCCGTGCCACCGCGAATCCACCGGCCCGCACGACGCGGCCCAGATCGGAACAGCCATCGGATCACCTCCGTTGCAGGAACCGAGCACGCTCGAAATTGATTCAGTAGCTGATACTGTCAGAACATATTCCTGACAGAATCACTGAGCAAGATCCCCATTCGAGTGATCCACCTGGTGTGCGCATGATCGTTAGGCTTGACCCATGTCGACAGCTCGCCGCAGGCAACTCGGTTCTTGGCTCGTCAAACTGCGGAAGCAGTCCGGCTGCGACGTCACGGACGCCAGCCGCGCGCTCGGCTGCTCCGAGTCGAAGATCCGGCACGTGGAAGCGGGTCGGTCCAAGGTCAAGAAAGCCGAGCTGGACCTGCTGGTGGAGCTGTACGGGGCATCCGCCGAGGTGCGCTCGCAGCTGGAGGAAACCCGGCTGCACACCGAGGAACGCGGTTGGTGGGAGTCCTACCGCGTGCCCGAGTGGTTCGCGCCGTTCGTCGACTTCGAGTCGTTCGCGACGGAGGCGGCCAATTTCGAGCTGGATCTGATCCCGGGGCTGTTGCAGACGGAGCGCTACGCGTACGAGATTCACCGCGCCGGTCGGTACACCACGAACCCGCAGGACATCGCCCGTCGGGTCAAGGCCCGCGTCGAACGGCAGAAGCGCCTCGTGGACGAAGCGCCGATCCAGCTCAGGGCCGTGATCGGCGAAGCCGCCCTGCACCGCGTGGTGGGCGGCCACGACGTGATGGCGGAGCAACTTCAGCAGGTCGCGGAGTTCGGTGAGTTGCCGAACGTCATCGTCCAGGTGCTCCCCTTCGAAGCAGGAGCGCACGCATCTCCGAGCGGGTCGTTCATCGTGCTGTCCTTCGAACATCCCGAGGACGAGGCGATCGGCTTCCTGGACACTCCGTTGGGCGGCCACATCATCGACCGGGCGGAGGATGTCAGCGCACTGCGATACGTGTTCGACGAACTGCGCTCCCATTCGTTGCCCGTCGCTGCGACACTGGATCGGGTGACCGCTGCGCGGGAAGCCCACCAGTGCCAGCAGCGAAAGGCGTGACAGTGGATCTTCATGACGTGAAGTGGCGCAAGTCGTCCCGGTCGAACTCGGGCGGCAACTGCGTCGAGGTGGCGATCACCCCGACCGTGATCGGCGTGCGGGACACCAAGGACCGCGCCGCCGGGCACTTCACCACCGGCCACGCCCGCTGGAACGACTTCCTCACCGCCATCAAGTCCGGCCGCTACTCACGCTGAACCGTCCGGCGGTGGGCGCGCTGACCGGAATCCGGGCTCAGCCCCGGTTGCCGGGCCGGGCGGCCGGGACGATCAGGCCCGACTCGTAGGCGACCACGACGGCCTGCGCCCGGCTGGTCAGGTCCAGCTGGCCATCATCCGCTTGACGTGCGTCTTCACCGTCGCCTCGCTGAGCACCAGGCGCTGCGCGATCTGCGCGTTGGTGAGGCCGTTGCCGACCAGCCGCAGCACCTCCGTCTCCCGCGCCGTCAACCGGTCCAGCCGGTCGTCCGCGAGCGCGTGCGTCCGGTGGTGCTGGGCGTAGGTCTCCACCAGCCGGTGCGTGATCTGCGGCGAGATGAGCAGATCGCCCGCGGCCACCGCCTGCACCGCGGCGACGATCCGGTCCGCCGGGGTGTCCTTGAGCAGGAAACCGGCGGCACCGTCGCCGAGCGCCGTGTACACGTACTCGGGCAGGTCGAACGTCGTCAGCACGATCACCCGGACCTCCGGGTCGGCCGCGAGGATGCGGCTGGTGGCGCTGATCCCGTCCAGGGACGGCATCTTGATGTCCATCAGCACCACGTCCGGCCGCAGCTCGGCGGCCAGCCGCACGGCGTCCGCGCCGTCCGCGGCCTCGCCCGCGACCTCCAGCCCCGGCGCGGCGGTCAGCAACCCGACGAGCCCGGCCCGGATCAGGGTCTGGTCGTCGACGACCAGCACTCGGACGGTCATGCCGCCTCGCCCGTCGGAAGCCGCAGCACCACGGCGAACCCGCCGCCGGCGCGCGGACCCGCGGTGAGGGCGCCGCCGTACAGCTCGGCGCGTTCCCGCATGCCGCGGATGCCGTGCGAGTGCGGCGAGAACTCCGGCGGCACCGGTGCGGTGCCGTCGTCGGTGATCTCCATGGTGAACGTCAGCTCCCCGTGGTCGAGGTGGATCGTGGCCTCGGCGGGCCCGGCGTGCTTGAGCACGTTCGTCAACGACTCCTGCGCGATGCGGTACGCGCACAGGTCCGGCCCGGCCGGGAGTTCGCGCGGTTCCCCGGTGACCACCAGGTCCACCGGCAGGCCCGCGGCCCGGGTGCGCTCCACCAGGCCGTCCAGCGCCGCCAGTCCCGGCTGCGGGCGGTACTCCGCCTCCGGGTCGGGCCCGGCGGGACCGTCGTCGACGCGCAGCACGTCCAGCAGCCTGCGGAGTTCGTGCAGCGCCTCCCGGCTGGTGTCGCCGACGGTGGCGAGCGCGCGCGCCGCGGTGGGCGGGTCCGACTCGATGACGTACTTCGCCAGCCCGGCCTGCAACGAGATCACCGACATGTGGTGGGCGACGACGTCGTGCAGCTCCCGCGCGATGCGCACCCGCTCGTTCGCCACCGCGTGCACCGCCTCCTCGGCCAGCCGCTCGGACCGCTGCGCCCAGCGCTTGGTGCCCTCGCCGACCATCCACACGATGAACATCGTCGGCGCGGCCTGCGCCAGCTCCGCCCAGGTCAGCTGCATCGGCGAGGCGAACCCGGTGAACATGACGGTGCCGGTGCCGACCAGCCACATCACCGCGGCGGCGGGCGTCGAGCGCAGCGTGGCGACGGTGAACATCGAGATCACCACGCCCACGCCGGCGTTGGTCAGGCTGCCGTTCCCCAGCGCGTGGTACCCGATGGTGGCGAGCACGATCGTCGCCGACGTCAGCACCGGGGCCAGCTGGCGCAGCGCGACCGGCGCCACGGTGAGCGGCAGCAGCACGGCGGCGATCCAGTTCACCCCTTGGTCGCCGACCTGCGCGATGACGGTCAACGCGGTCAGCGCGACCGCCAGCAGCACATCGGCCCAGATCGTTCGCAGTTTCCACGGCACAAGATCACCGTAGTGAGTGCGGCGGCCGGAATCGCCGCTCCGCAGGGGTATCCGGGAGTAACCCCCACGGGGGTAACCGAAGATGCCGTTCCAGGGCGACGACCGGGATCCGCGGCGAACCTAGTGTTCACCGCCATGAAGCGAACCCTCGCAACCCTGATGATCGTCACCGCCGTCCAGACGGCCGTGTTCGCCGGAACCGCCGGAGCCACCCCGGTGCGCGACACCATGCAGCACGACGCGGACGTGCTGCTGTCCCACGGCGCTCCCGGCGTGCTCGCCGAACTCCAGACCCCGGACGGGTCGACGAAGGTCCGCAGCGGCTTCGGCGACACCGAGGCGCGGACCCCCGTGCCGTGGGACGCGAACTTCCGGATCGGCAGCTTCACCAAGACCTACGTGTCCGCGACGCTGCTGCAGCTGGTCGGCGAAGGCCGGATCTCGCTGGAGGACCCGGTGGAGAAGTGGTTGCCCGGCGTCGTGTCCGGCAACGGCAACGACGGCAGCCGGATCACCGTCCGGCAGCTGCTGCAGCACACCAGCGGCCTGCCCGAGTTCGTGCTGCAACTGCCGTGGATGTTCGACGAGGAGGGCTTCCAGCAGCACCGCGACGACACCTTCGCCGCCGAGCACCTGGTCTCGCTGGCCATGCAGCAGCCGCCGAAGTTCGAGCCCGGCACGTCCTGGAGCTACTCGAACACCAACTTCGTCCTCGCCGGCATGATCATCCAGCGGGTCACCGGGAACGAGTGGCAGACCGAGGTCCAGGACCGGATCATCGAACCGCTCGGGCTGCACGACACGTACACGCCGCGCGCCTCGAAGCACATCCCCGGGCCGCACGCCACCGGCTACCAGCGGTTCCCGGACGACATGAACTCCCCGAACCCGACCTTCGGCGCACCGCTGGACGTCACCGAGATCAACCCCACCTGGGCCGGGGCCGCGGGCGACATCATCAGCAGCACCGCGGACGGCAACCGCTTCCTGCGCGCCCTGATCGACGGCGAAGTGCTGCGCCCCGCGGAACTCGCCGAGATGCAGCGGACGGTGCCCGCCACCGAGATGGAGGCGAACTGGCCGGGCATGCGCTACGGGCTGGGCCTGATGTGGGCGCCCAACGACTGCGGCGGCTACTGGTCGCACGGCGGGGACATCCCCGGCTACAAGACCCGCAATGGCGTCAGCCCGGACGGCGAGCGCAGCGTGGTCGTCAGCATCAACACCGACTCGCTGGTGCCGGAGCCGGGCGTGCCCGCGCCCACCACCGACCCGGTGTCGGAGATCGTCGAGAACGCCCTCTGCGGCGACGGCAGGTAAGGCCGGCCCGGCGCGCCGGACCCGAACGTCCACATCGGACTCGGGTCCGGCCCCGACGTCGTCCGGCGAGCCGGGTCCACGCCTCCGCGAGCTGGTTCCGCTCGAACTCCGGCCGCCGGCCCCGAGTTCGAGGAACCGCCGCATCCGCCGCTGCGCCCGTCGGCGCTGTCGAACGCGAACACGCCGAGGTCCGGGCGGGCCGCCAGCCGCGTTCCTCGACGACGCGCAGGGGTGCCGCCTTCCGCGCCGGTTCGCGGGGGCGGCCGGTCGGCCGACTCGCACCGGTCCCGCGAGCTCGACGCCCTCGCCCGGCTCCGCGCCGGGCCGGCGGTCGCGCCCGATCAGCCCCGCCCCGGACCGGCCGCCTCGGGGAGCCGGACGGTGACGGTGAGCCCGCCGCCCGGGTTCGGCGCGGCACCCGCCGTCCCGCCGTGGGAGCGCGCGATCGCGCGGACCGGGGTGAGGCCGAGCCCGCGGGTGCCGGTGCGGCCCCGGCGCCTGCGGAAGGCCTCGAACAGCTCGCCGGTGTGCGCGGCCGTGAGGTCATCGCCGGTGTTCGTGGCGGTGATCGTCATCGAGCCGTCGGCGACCTCGACGGACAGCCGGGCGCCGCCGCCCGCACCTGCTCCAGCGCGTCTCCGGCCACCGCGGCCAGGTCGACGGGCCGCGCCCGCGCGGCCGGGCCAGGACTGGGCGCCGCGCGTCCGGTGCAGGGCACCGACGCCGAGTGAGCCGACGCGGGCGGCCGGGCGAGCGGGTCCGGTGGAGCGCGGGTGGGGCCGCGGGCCTGCCTGCGCCCGCACCCGGCCGCCCGCGGAGCACGAGGGGCCCCGCGGGCGGTGATCGAGGCCCCCGGCGGCGGGCTCCGCGTCGAGGTGGCTCTTCCACCCCGCGCCCTCGGCTCGCCGCGCGATCGATCGTCGGCGGACGGGCGCCGCCCGGGGCGGTCGCCGGGCCGACCCGGAACCCGGTGGATTCGCGTCGTCCTCGCAGGTCAGAGGTTTGTGCTCATTGTCCTGGCACGGGTGGACAAAGCCGTGGCCGAAGCGGGACGGCTTTGGTCAAAGTTGGCTGGAAGCGGGTCGCGAGTGGTGCTTAGCGTGATCGGCGTACGGCGCTCCGGGGGTGGGCGCCGAGCAACGGGAACCGACGGCCGGGCCGCGCGGCCGGCCGCGCACTGGGAGGAACTCAGATGAACACGAAGGCTTTCCGCCGCATCGCCGGAGCGACCGCGGGCACCGCCGCCTGCCTGGCGCTGCTCGTCGCGCCCGCCTCCGCGGCACCCGACGCGACCGCCAAGGCCGACCACCACTACTCGGTGAGCTGCACGGGCGGCAAGGCGAACCTGTCCTGGTCGACCGGCAGCCTCAACACCCGCGTCTACTACAACAACCACTGCTCCACGACCGCCAAGGTCAGCGTGCAGCTGGCCGACGCGGAGAACACCTGGCTGGAGTGCCTGTCGATGCCGGCCGGGAAGAAGAGCAGCAAGGAGTTCAACCACGGGTTGTCCGGCTCCATCCAGAAGATGATCAAGGGCTGCTGATCCCGGCCCGTCCCGCCGAGCGGGGGCGGTGGCGGGGCGCGGCGGTCGGTTGGGCGGACGCGCCGTGGCCCCCGGGGCTGGGGGGGGGGCGCGCGGCGCGGGGCCCCCCGCGCCCCCCCCCCCCCCCCCCCCCGGCCGCCCCCCCCCCCCCCCCCCCGGGCGGGGGGGGGGGCCGCGGTGCGTCCGGCACCCGCGCCGGTCTCCGCGCGCCGGGGGAGCGCGCCGGGGGAGCGGGCCGGGGCCGCGGTGCGCGGCGGCCCGTGCGGCGGCGACCCCGAGATCCACTCGATATGCTCCGCGGCACCGGCCCGGGGCACCGGACGCGCCCGAGCACCGGCCCACCGCGGCGAGCGGTCCCGGGCGCGGCCGGTGGAGAGGGGCCGGTGGAGAGGGATGAGCGCGGTGGGCTGGAGCACCCGGGAGATCGCGGAGCTCGCGGGCACGACCCTGCGCGCGGTGCGGCACTACCACGACGTCGGCCTGCTCGACGAGCCCGAGCGGGGATCGAACGGCTACAAGAAGTACGGGGTGGCGCACCTGCTGCGGGTGCTGCGGATCAAGCGGCTCACCGAGCTCGGCTTCTCCCTCGCCCAGGTCGCCGAGATGGGCGCCGACGACGAGCACCCGGCGGAGGCGCTGCGCGCGCTGGACGCCGACCTCGCCGCCACCATCGAACGGTTGCAGCGCGCCCGCGTCGAACTCGGCGTCGTCCTCAACCGCGCGACCCCCGCCGAACTGCCGCCGGACCTGGCACCCGGCGTGCGGGACCTGTCCGATGCGGACCGGAACCTGGTCGTGGTGGTGACCCGCGTCCTCGGCCCCGAAGGCATGCGGACCTACGCGAAGATGCTGGAGAACCTGCCGCAGGACCCGGCGGCCGACGAGTTCGACGCGCTGCCCGCGGACGCCGACGAGGCGACCCGCGCCGATCTCGCCGAGCGCATGAGGCCCTACGTGCGGGCGCTGCGGGCGCTGAACCCGGACCTGACCGAGGCACACGAGGACGCGCCCGGCGGCCCGGCGTTCGCCCGGCGGACCGTCGGCAAAGCCGTCGCGGAGCTCTACAACGCGGCCCAGCTAGACGTGCTGCGGCGGGTGGGCCCCGAGGTCGCCGAGCGGCCCCGGGACGACGGCGGATGACCGGAACGCCCGGTTCGCCGCGTCCGCCGCGAGGTGGCGCGGCACGGGTCGAGGAGCGCCCCACGAGCCGTGTTCCGAGCCAGAGCGGTCCGGTGACCGTGCGTGGATCACAGCGTGCACGCGGAGTACTACAGTGTGCGGACGACTTCTCGGCGGCGGCAGGAAGATCACACGTATGAGCGTCTCGGGCAAGGATCCGTACCCACCGCAAACCGCGGACTTGACCAAGCCCAGCGTGGCCCGGGTGTACGACTGGTACCTCGGCGGCGACGCGAACTGGGCGATCGACCGGGCCTTCGGCCGCAGCGTCATCGACAAGTACCCGTTGCTGCGCCCGATCGCCGTCAGCAACCGCCTGTTCCTGCACCGGGCCGTGCGGCGGCTGGTCGCGCACGGCGTGCACCAGTTCATCGACATCGGGTCCGGCGTGCCCACCATGGGGAACACGCACTCGGTCGCCGAGGAGATCGAACCGGACTCGCGCGTGGTCTACATCGACAACGAGCCGGTGGCGGTCGCGCACTCCAAGGTGCTGCTGGACAAGCACGGTGACCCGAAGCGGCACGCCGCCGTCAACGCGGACCTGCGCAACCCGGACAAGCTGTGGCAGCGCGCGCTGGAGACCGGGGTGCTGGACCTGGAGAAGCCGATCGCGGTGCTGCTCATCGCGGTCCTGCACGTCCAGCAGTTCGGCACCGACGGCACCGACATCTCCGAGCAGGTCGTCGCCCGCTACCGCGAACTCGTGCCGCCCGGCTCCTACCTCGCGATCTCGCACATCACCGACGACGGGGTGCTGCCGGAGATGGAGGACAAGCTCGCCGGTATCAAGGCCATGTACGACCGCTCCTCCAGCCCGGTGATCTGGCGGCCGCGCAAGGACATCGAAGGCCTGCTCGGCGACTTCGAGCTGATGGAACCGGGCATGGCCTGGACGTCCGAGTGGCACCCGGAGGACCGCAGCCCCAACCACACCAAGGACCTCGGGTTCGAGCACCCCGAGCAGTCCGGGATCTGGGCGGGCGTCGGCCGCAAACCGCTCCAGCCGCGCGGCTAGCACCCTTGCCGTCCCGCCGCTGATCGTTAGGCTCGGCGTCGCACACGTGGCGCCGAGCCGGGAGCGGACAGTGGACGACCAGGACTTCTGGCGGTGCGCCGCCGACCACCTCGTCAGGTACGGCGGGCCGTTCACGCCGCGGATCATCGAGCGGGCCGCCGGTTCGCACGTCCACGACTCGGACGGGAACGCCATCCTGGACTTCACGTCCGGGCAGATGAGCGCGCTGCTCGGGCACGCGCACCCGGACGTGGTGCGCGCGGCGGGGGAGGCGGTGGCGAACCTCGGCCACCTGTACTCGGGGATGCTGAGCCGGCCGGTGGTGGAGCTCGGCAGGCGGCTCGCCGCGACGCTGCCGGACCCGCTGAGCCGGATGCTGCTGCTGAGCACCGGCGCCGAATCCAACGAGGCCGCCATCAAGATGGCGAAGCTGCACACCGGCGGCTGGGAGGTCGTCGCCTTCGACCGCTCCTGGCACGGGATGACCTCCGGTGCCGCGGCCGCCACGTTCTCCGCGGGCCGCCGCGGGTACGGGCCGCCGGTGCCGGGGAACCTGACGCTGCCGACCCCGGACGCCTACCGCTCGCCGTTCCGGCACGCCGACGGCTCCTACGACTGGGAGTCCGAACTGGACTACGGCTTCCGGCTCGTCGACCAGCAGTCCACCGGGAACTTCGCCGCGTGCGTGGTGGAACCGATCCTGTCCTCCGGCGGCATCATCGAACTCCCCGCTGGCTACCTGGCGAAGCTGCGGGAGCACTGCGACCGCCGCGGCATGCTGCTGGTCCTCGACGAGGCGCAGACCGGGCTCGGCCGCACCGGCACCATGTACGCGTTCGAGCGCGACGGCGTGGTGCCGGACCTGCTGACCCTGTCGAAGACGCTCGGCGCGGGGATCCCGGTGGCGGCGGTGCTGACCTCCCCGGAGATCGAGCAGTCCTGCCACGAGCGCGGATTCCTGTTCTTCACCACGCACGTGTCCGATCCGCTGGCCGCGTCGGTGGCGCTGGCCGTGCTCGACGTGCTGGAGCGCGACGACCTGGTGCCGCGGGCCGCGCGGCTCGGCAAGGAGCTGCGGTCCCGGCTGCTGGACCTGCACGACCGGTACGAGGTGGTCGGGGACGTGCGCGGCCGCGGCCTGCTGCAGGGCATCGAGCTGGTGACCGACAAGGCGAGCAAGACCCCGGCCGACGACCTGGGCCGCGCCGTCACCGCCGCCTGCCTGGAGCGCGGGCTGCACGTGAACATCGTGCAGCTGCCCGGCATGGGCGGGATCTTCCGCATCGCGCCCCCGCTGACCATCGAGGAGGCCGACCTGCACGAAGGCGTGGACCGCCTGGAGTCGGCGCTGCGCGCGGTGGTGGGTGGCCCGCCGTCCACCGCGCGCTGATCGGAGGCCGCCCCGGCGTCGTGCACCGGCCCGCTCGTGCTTCCCGGGCCCGGCGCCGGATCGCCCGGCCGGCCGGGCCGGCCCCGACCGGGTCAGGCGCTCCGCTCGCCGAGCAGCGCCACCAGGTCGTCGGCCGCCGCGGCCGAGGAGGCCGGGTTCTGGCCGGTGATGAGCAGGCCGTCCCGCAGCACGTAGGACGACCAGTCCGGGCCCTGCGAGTAGTCGCTGCCGAGGGACTTCAGCTCGTCCTCCACCAGGAACGGCACGACCTCGGTCAGCTGCACCGCGGCCTCCTCGGAGTTCGTGAACCCGGTGACGCGCTTGCCGCGGACCAGCGGGGAACCGGCGGGATCCGCGACGTGCCGCAGCACCCCGGGGGCGTGGCAGACGAGCGCGACCGGCTTCCCGGCGCGCAGCACGTCCTGGATCAGCCGGATCGAGTCCTGGTCTTCGGCGAGGTCCCAGAGCGGTCCGTGCCCGCCGGGGTAGAAGACGGCGTCGAAGTCGTCGGCCGACACCGAGTCCAGCCGCACCGTGGAGCGGAGCGCGGCGGTCGCCTCGGGGTCGGCTTCGAAGCGGCGGGTGGCGTCGGTCTGCGCGTCGGGCGCGCCGCTGTTCGGGTCGAGCGGCGGCTCGCCGCCCTGCGGGGAGGCGAGCACGAGCTCGGCACCGGCCTCCTTCAGGCGGTAGTAGGGCGCGGCGAGCTCCTCCAGCCAGAAACCGGTCTTGTTCCCGGTGTCGCCGAGGCGGTCGTGCGAGGTGAGGACGATCAGGACCTTCATGAGCTGCTTTCCACTTCGGCTGCAGGACGTTCGGTCGGGCGGTGCCCACGTCCGGGGTCCCCGGCCGGGCCGATCTTCACACCAGGGGACCGGTCCGAGCGTGGTGATCCCGCCGACCGGGTACTCCCGGTGGGGAGGCCCCGCCGCGGGGCCCGCACCGGACCAGGAGGCGCACATGGCGAACAACGCGCACTTCATCACCGCGAACTCCGGCGGGCCGCCCGTGGTCGTCGTCCGCGACGACCGCGGCTCGCCGGTCACCGAGCTGGAACTGCCCGCGGGCGATGCGCGGATCGAACGGGCCGACGCCGAGCTCGGCGCCGCGGGCTGGACCCGCGAGGTCGAGTGGACCGCCGCGGACGACGGCTGGGTCGTCCCCGTCGTCCCGGCCTAGGCGCCCGGCCTGACCTCCCGGTCCGGCTCCTCGGCTCGGCCGCCCGGCCTGGCCCCCGGTTCGGCTCCCTGCTCGGGCTGCGGGGGCAGCGCCCCGGCGCCTCCGCGCCCCACCTCGAACAGGCGCCAGACGTCGTCGGTGGCGGCCGTCCCGTCCAGCGGGAGGCCGTCCGCGTCGACCAGCGGCCGCGACCGGTTCTGCTCGTCGGTGGCGCTGAGCACCACCGACGTCGCCAGCCGCGGGGTGAACCCGCTCGTCCACGCCGTCATCGAGTGGTACCGGCCGCGCTCGACCACCAGCGGCTCCGTCCCGTAGGACCGCGCCAGCTCCGGCCACCGGGAACCGGCGACCTTGCGCGCCAGCAACGCCGAGGCTTCGGCGTCCTCGGCGAACGCCGGGTGCGGGGCGGACTCGGCGGCCAGCACCTCGCGGCCGTCCTGGTCCAGGATCCGGCTCAGCATCCGCGGCTTCCGCTCCTGCCCGTCCGCGGCGATCGTCGCGTAGGCGTGCGCGACGTCGGTGGCGCTGACCGGCTGCTCGCCCGCCGTCAACGCGTCGAACGCGGACCGGCCGGACGGCTCCCACGAACCGGTGTCGAAGCCGAGCCGCGCCGCGCTCCGCCGGACGGTCTCCGCCTCCAGTGCTGCCTGCGGGCGCGGGGACGAGCACTCCGGGCCCTCGCAGCCGGCCTCCTGCGACGCCTGCGAGCCCGCGAGCTGCAGGAACTGCGCGAACGGTTCGAACGCCGTGCCGGGGTGCTGCGGCGCCGCCGCCCAGTCGTAGCCGCCCGCCGTCGTGGCACCGCTGTGGTACGCGCGCACCGCGCCGGTGCCGGGTTCGATCGCGACCAGCGCCGCGTGCGAGCCCGGTGCGCGGGCGGTCACCTCGGCGACGGCCTGCTCCGCCGCGCGCTGCGCCGCGGCGTCGATGGTGGTGATGATCGAATAGCCGCCGCGCTGCAAGGTGCCCTCGGTGAAACCGGCCCGCTCGGCCTCCTCCAGCACCTGCTGGCGGATCTCGTAGGTGGTGCCGGACAGCGCCTCGCCGCGCCAGGCGAAGCGCTCCCGGGTTCCGGGCATCCGCATCTTCGCCGCCTGCGCGTCGTCGACCATGCCGTGCCGCCGCAGCTGCCCGGCGACGTACTCCCAGCGGGCCCGGCCCTGCTCGGCGTTGTACGCCGGGTCGTTCTCCGTCGGGCGCTGGACCATCCCGGCCAGCAGCGCGGCTTCGCTCGGGTCGAGGTCGGCGGGCGGCTTCCCGAAGTAGGCCTCGGCGGCCGCGTGCACCCCGTACGCGCCGCGCCCGTAGTACGCGGTGTTCAGGTAGGCCTGCAGGATCTCGTCCTTCGGCAGCTCGTTGGTCACCTTGAACGCGAGCACGACCTCCTTGAACTTGCGGGTGTAGGTGTGCTCGTCGGCGCCGGTGGCGAGCTTGACGTACTGCTGGGTGAGCGTGGAACCACCACCCACGCCGCCGGTCACCTGCGACCACGCGGCCCGCACGATGCCGAGCGGGTCGAACCCGCTGTTGCGGTAGAAGGACGCGTCCTCGGCGGCGAGCGTCGCGTCCCGCATCGGCTTCGACACGTCCGCGCGCAGGTCGTCGACCATGGTCCGGTTCCCGGACGACGGCACGATCCGGGTCATCTCGCTGCCGTCGGAGTGCGCGATCAGCACCGACTGGTCGGTGCGCGCCGCGATCTCGACCGGGTCCGGGATGGGCCACACCAGGTAGCCGATGCCGAACGCGATCCCCACGGCCGCCACCAGCGCGCCGCACGCGATCAGCACGCCGCGGAGGACGCGGCGCCACCGCTTCCGCGGGCGCCGCGCCGCGGTCGTGTCCTCGTCCATCCCGCTGATCTTGCCGGGCGGCCGGCGGATGTTCCACCGCTTCCGGCGAGGGATCTCCCCGCGAGCTGCGGCCGCGGCCCCGGAACCGCACGACCCGGAGTACCGCGCGCCCGCTCGTTCACGCCCGCGGCAGCGCCCCGCGGATCACGTAGGGGAGGGTGCCGCCGTGCCGGAGGTAGGCGATCTCGCTGTCCGAATCGACCCGCAGCAGCACGGTGAGCGAGCGCTCGCCCCCGTCCCGGTGGATCGTCAGCACGAGCCGGTTCAGCCCGGGCACCAGCGCCTCCGGCGCGGTCAGGGCGAGCTCGTCGGTGGCGCGGAACCCGTGGTCGGCGGCGGACTCCCCGGGCTCGAACAGCAGCGGCAGCACGCCCATGCCGATCAGGTTGCTGCGGTGGATGCGCTCGAAGGTCTCGGCGAGCACCGCGCGCACGCCCAGCAGCGCCTGCGCCTTCGCCGCCCAGTCCCGGCTCGACCCGGCGCCGTAGTTCTTGCCCGCGACGACGATCAGCGGGATCCCGGCCTCGCGGCAGGACATCGCGGCCTCGTAAGCGGAAGCCGGTCGCCCGGCCGCGTCGAGCGCCCGCCCGCCCCCCCCCGCCTCCCGGTCCGGCAGCAGCCGGTTGACCACGGCCCGGTTGGTGAAGGCGCCGCGCAGCATCACCTCGTGGTTGCTGCGCCGGGTGGAGTACTGGTTCAGGTCGCGCGGCGGCGTGCCGCGCTCCCGCAGGTACCGCCCGGCCGCGCTGTCGGCGGGGATGGCCCCGGCGGGGGAGATGTGGTCGGTGGTGACGTCGTCGCCGAGCAGCAGCAGCACGCGGCCGCCGTCGAACCCGAGCTCGCCCCGCGGGTCCCGGGGCAGGTCCGCCACGTACGGCGGTCGCCGGATGTAGGTAGAGGCGGGGTCCCACGGGAACCGGGTGCCCGCGGGGGCGCTCAGCTCGTGCCAGTGCGCGGTGCCGTCCCGCAGCCGGCCCGTGTTGGCGCGGAACATCTCCGGGCGCACCGACTCCGCGACGACCCGGCGGACCTCCTCGTCCGACGGCCACAGGTCGGCGAGGTGAACCGGCGTCCCGTCCCGGTCTCGCCCGATCGGTTCGGCCTCGAAGTCGTGCAGCACCGAACCGGCCAGCGCGTAGGCGACGACCAGCGGCGGGGACGCCAGGAACGAGTGGTCGACCTTCGGGTTGACCCGCCCGGCGAAGTTGCGGTTCCCGGACAGCACCGCGGTCGCGGCGAACCCCTCGTCGACCAGCTCGTCCACCGCCGGGTGCAGCGGCCCCGAATTCCCGATGCAGGTCATGCAGCCGAACCCGGCGACGTGGAACCCGGTGTCGCCGAGCGCGGCGAGCAGCCCGGCCGCGTCGAGGTAGTCGCTGACCACCCGGGAACCCGGTGACAGCGAGGTCTTCACCCACGGCTTGGCGCGCAGCCCGCGTTCCGCCGCCCGCCGCGCCAGCAGCCCGGCCTGCACCATCAGCGCCGGGTTCGCGGTGTTGGTGCAGCTGGTGATGGACGCGATGGCGACACCGCCCGCGGGAACGGGCTCGTCGAACGCGCCCGCGGCGGGTTCCTGCTCCCCGGCGGCGGCGCGGAAGGCCGCGGGCACCCGGGACAGCGGGATCCGCGCGTGCGGCAGCCGGGGCCCGGCGACGCTGGGTTCCACCGCGTCCAGGTCGAGCGTGAGCAGTTCGTCGTAGACCGGGTCGGGTTCCCCGCCGGTGCGGAACAGTCCCTGCGCCCGCAGGTACGCCTCCACCACGGCCCGGTGGTCGGCGTCGCGGCCGGTGAGTTCGAGGTAGTCCAGCGCCTGCTGGTCGAACGGGAAGTACGCGCAGGTCGCGCCGTACTCGGGTGCCATGTTCGCCACCGCGGCGCGGTCCGCCCAGCCGAGGTCGGCGGCGCCGGGGCCGAAGAACTCGACGAACTTGTCGATGACGCCGTGCGCGCGCAGCACCTCGGTCGCGGTCAGCGCCAGGTCGGTGGCGGTGACCCCGCTGCGGAGCCTGCCCAGCAGCCGCACGCCGACGACCGAGGGGAACGGGAGGACGACGGGCTCGCCGAGCATCGCGGCCTGCGCCTGCAGCCCGCCGACGCCCCAGCCGACCACCCCGATCGAGTTGATCATCGGGGTGTGGCTGTCGGTCGCCACCAGCAGGTCGGGGTGCAGGAGCGGCACCTCGCCGGAGTCGTCCGCCCACACCACGCGCGCGAGGGATTCCATGTTGACCTGGTGGATGATGCCGGTTCCCGGTGGCACGACGCGGAAGTTCCGCACGCTGCGCTCGGCCCACCTGATGAACTCGTAACGTTCCCGGTTGCGCCGGAAGTCGATGAGCAGGTTGCGCTCCACCGCGTCGGCGGTGCCGTAGACCTCGGTGATGACCGAGTGGTCGACGGTGAGGTCCACCGGGATGGCGGGCTGCAGCAGCTCCGGATCGCCGCCGAGCTCGGCGAGGCCGTCGCGCATCCCCGCGAAGTCGGCGAGGGCGGGCAGGCAGGTGGTGTCGTGCAGCATGATCCGGTTCGGGTGCACCGGCACCGCGCAATCGCCGGTGCGGTCGCGCGCGCGGCGCAGCACGGCGGGCAGCGCGGCGGGCGCGCGGCGGGCCACGTTCTCCAGCAGCACGCGGATCGCGTGCGGCATCGCGGCCAGCTCCGCCTCGGACGCGATCTCCCGCAGCGGGACGTACCGGTGCGCGCGCTCCCCGACGGTGAGTTCAGCGGTTCCGACCATGACAATGATTGTACGAATACGCGGCCAAAAACAAAATGCTCAGCGGGTGCCGGGCAGCCGCGTCTTCACCGCGCGCACCTCGTCGAGGTGGTCGCGCAGGAACCGCGACGCCGACTCGCGGTTCCCGGCTTCGAGCAGGTCCAGCAGTTCGAGGTGCTCCCGCGCCTGGCGGACCAGCCGCTGCCGGTCCGTCTGGTGCCGGTACTCGACGAGCCTGCGGACCCGGTTGACCCGGCTGACCGAATCGAGCAGGTAGGCGTTCGCCGCGCAGCCCACCACCATCTCGTGGAACTCCGCGTTCACCCGGAACAGCTCGCCGCGCGGCAGCAGCAGCGCGTCCCCGTTCAGCAGGGCCCGCTGCTGCTCGCGGTGCAGCGCGAACTTCTCGGCGTCCACGGTGAAGCCGGGTTCGAGCACCGCGGCCGGTTCCACGATCATGCGGAACCGGTAGCTCTGGTCGTGCGCCTCCGCGGTGGTCAGCAGGTGCTGGAACGCCCAGCCGCGGCCGGGCCTGCGCCGGATCAGGTCCTCCCGCTCCATGCGCAGCAGCACCCGGTCGGCCTCGCGCGCGGTGAGCCCGTACCGCCGACGCACCTCGGCGGTGGTGAACTCGCCGGTGAACCGGCCGCTGAGGTGGTCGTCGCCGATGCGGAAGTACGCGTCCTCCGCGGCGTCGTCCGCCGACAGGTCCACGTGCGCCAGTTCCGCGGCCGAGCGGTTGAGGAAGTAGCCGCGGTTCGGCTGCCGGGTCACCAGGCCCAGCTCGGCGAGGTAGGACAGCGCCTTGCGCACCGGCGAGCGGGAGATGTCCAGCGAATCGGCCACCCACTGCTCGCGCACGTGCGCGCCCCGCTCCAGCCCGGAACGCCGGATCAGGTCGATGACCTGCGTTTCGATGGTGGGGGCCATGATCTCCTCGCCGTCGTCGTCGAGGCGATGCTAGTCGGCGGGCGCGGGCTCGTCCTCACCCGCGCGCCGCGGCCCGCCGCCGCATCCCGAGCGCCACCACCAGCGCCGCGGCCAGCACCGCGTACAGGCCGATCGCGATCGGACCCTGCACCAGCACCAGCACGTCGCCCTGCCCCAGCGCCATCGCCCGCCGGAGCTCGCGTTCGGCGAGCGGGCCGAGGATCACGCCGATCAGCACCGGCGCGAGTGGAACCCCGGTGCGCCGCAACAGGAAGCTGAGCAACCCGACCAGGTAGACCAGCACCACGTCCGAGATCGCCAGCTTCGACGAGTAGGCGCCGAGCGTCGCGAACACGGCGATCGCCGCGTACAGGTAGTGCTGCGGGATGCTCAGCAGCTTCGCCCACACCGGCGCGAACGGGAGGTTCAGCACCAGCAGCAGCACGTTGCCGATGAACAGGCTCGCCAGCAGCGCCCAGACCAGATCGCCCTCCTTCTCGAACAGCAGCGGCCCCGGCTGCATCCCGTACTGCTGGAACGCGCCGAGCATGATCGCCGCGGTCGCGGAGGTCGGCAGGCCGAGCCCGAGCAGCGGGACCAGCGACACCGCGGTGGTGGAGTTGTTCGAGGCCTCGGGAGCGGCGACGCCTTCGATGGCGCCGCGCCCGAACTCGGATCCGCCGCGCCGGCGGGCCAGCCGCCGCTCCAGCCCGAGGGACAGGAACGTGGGGATCTCCGAGCCGCCCGCGGGGATCGCGCCGAACGGCAGGCCGACGGCCGTGCCGCGCAGCCACGGCAGGAACGAGCGCCGCAGGTCCCGGCGGCTCAGCCAGGGCCGCCCGGAAGCGACGTCCTGCAACCGGTGGGTGCCGGGACCTCGCGCGGCGACGTGCAGCACCTCGCCGATGGCGAGCATCCCGACGGTGACCACGACGACGCTGATCCCGTCGAGCAGCGAGTCCGACCCGAGCGTGTAGCGCGCCACCCCGGTCTGCGCGTCGATGCCGACGACCCCCAGCGCCAGGCCCAGCCCCAGCGCGGTCATCCCGCGCACCGCAGAGTCGGCGACGACCGCGGCAGTGGCGGCGAACGCGAACAGCGCCAGCGCGAAGTACTCGGCGGGCCCGAACCGCAGTGCGAAGTCCACCAGGTGCGGCGCGCAGAACACCACGGCGATGCAGGCGATGGTCCCGCCGACGAACGACCCGAGCACCGAGGTGGCCAGCGCCTGCGGGGCGCGTCCGGCCCGGGCCATCAGGAAGCCCTCGAACGCGGTGGCCATCGACGACGACTGGCCGGGCGTGTTGAGCAGGATCGCGGTGGTGGCCCCACCGAACTGCCCGCCGAAGTACACCCCGGCGAGCATGATGAACGCCCCGGTCGGTTCCAGCCGGAAGGTCAGCGGGATCAGCATCGCCACGGCCATCGAGCTGCCCAGCCCCGGCAGCACTCCGACGGCGGTGCCGAGGACCACGCCGACCAGGCACAGCAGCAGGTTCGTCGGGGACAGCGCGTCGGCGAAGCCGCCGAGCAGCAGGTTCCAGGCGTCCATTCACAGCACCTCCGCGAGGAGTCCGACCGGCAGCGCGACGCCGAGCCCGGCGGTGAACGCGAACTGGACGGCGCAGGCGAACACCACGGCCACGCCCAGGTCGAACAGGGCCCTGCCGCTGCCGAGGGCCCGCGCCACGCCCCAGAACAGCGCGGTGCCCGCCGGGATCCAGCCGAGCAGCGGGAGCAGCACCAGGTGCGCGGCGAGCGTCGCGACCACGAGCAGGAACGCCCGCCGATCGGTCCGCTCCCGCGGTTCGGCGGGGGCGCGGCCGCTCCCGCGCAGCAGCGCGCCGGAGAGCAGGAACAGCAGCGCGCCGACGACGAGCGGGAACCACTGCGGGCCGAGGTGGCCGACGTTGACCGGCAGCGGCAACCGCAGCCCTTCGACGACGAGGAAGCCGCCGAGGACGAGCACGATGCCCGCGAGCAGCCGGTCGGAACCGCGTCCGGAGGTGGCGTCGGTGGTGGTCATGCGAGCCCCAGCTTCTCGGTGATGTCGCGGATCCGGTCGGTCTCCGCCGCGAGGGTGCGGTCGAACTCGGGTCCGTCCTGGAACCCGTCCAGCCAGTTGTTGCGCCGCAGCGCGTCCCGCCACTGCGGGGTGGCGGTGAGCTCGCGGACGAACGCGCGCGCGTCCGCGGCCTGATCGGCGGTGATGCCGGGTGCGGCGACGAGCCCGCGCCAGTTCGACAGCACGATGTCCACGCCGGCTTCGCGCAGCGTCGGCGCGTCCGGCAGGTCGGCGGTGCGCTGCGGCGCGGAGACGCCGAGCACCCGCAGTTCGCCCGCGGCGACCTGGTCGCTGATCTCGTCGGTGTTGGCGAACCCGACGTCGAGGTGGTCGCCGAGCAGCGCGGCGACCATCTCACCACCGCCGGAGTAGGCGATGTAGTTCAACCCCGCGGGCCCCACCCCGGCCTCGGCCGCCGCCGACCCGGCCAGCAGGTGGTCCAGGCTGCCGATCGAGCCGCCGCCGCCGACGACCCCGCCGGAGTCGGCCCGCCAGCGGTCCATCAGGTCGTGCACGGTGCGCAGCGGGGAGTCGGCGGGCACCACGATCGCGTCGTAGTCCTCGGTGATCCGCGCGATGGGCGTGGTGTCGGAGACGCGGGTGGACGACCCGTTGATCTCGATCGCCCCGAGCATGGTCGTGCCGGTGAGCAGCAGCGTGTTCGGGTCGCCGGGCTGGTTCGCGGTGCGGGCGAGGCCGATGGTGCCGCCCGCGCCTTCGACGTTGAGCACTTCGGCGGTGCCGGTGAGCTCGTTCGCCTGCGCGGCGTGCTGGAGCTCGCGGGCGGTGGTGTCCCAGCCGCCGCCGGGGGCGGCCGGGGCCACGATCTTGAGCTTGTCCCGGAGTCCCGCGCCGGAGCGGGCGGTGTCCCACGCCGACGTCGCGCCCGCGGTGACCACCGCCAGTCCCAGGACCGCCGTCGCGCACCGGGTGACGAGCCCGCCCGGCCTCAGCACGGGGTCCGCCGCCGTGCGCGTTCGGCGGCGCGGCCGCCGCCCGGACAACGATCGCCGCTGATCGTCATGTGCGCTCCCGCAAGATCATGGTTTGTACTAAGTCGAGCGGAAGAACAATATGGAGCTGGGTGTGGCGCAGTCAACAGCCGCGGCCGGACGAGCTCGGGGGTGTGCGGGATCGCCGCGGCGGCGGGAAGCGTGCGCCGGTGGCGGGACGTGCGGCAGGGATGCGTCCGGGGCGGTGCTCGCGAGCACCGGAGCGCGCGGCGCCGGAGCGCCCGTCCGTTCAGCGCGGGAGCTGGTCGATGTGGTCCTCGACCCAGGCGCGCAGGGCGTTGAGCGGGACGGCGGCGCCGCGGCCGAGCTCGGTGAGCTCGTACTCGACGTGCAGCGGTACCTCCGGGTACACGGTCCGCGCCACGAGCCCGGTCGCCTCCAGACGGCGCAGCGTCCGGGTGAGCACCTTCGGGCTGACCCCTTGCAGGCGCCGCTGCAGGGCGCCGAACCGGTGCGGTCCCGCTTCGAGGGCGCCGATCGCCAGCGCGGACCACTTGTTCGCCAGCAGGTCCAACACCGACCGGCAGGGGCACTGGGCCTCGTAGACGTCGTGGTGCTCGTGCTCGCCCGTGGGGCACCGAGTGCTGATCGCGATCCCTCCGTCCGCTCCGCCGAGCAGAGTACTGGGCGATCGGCGGCGGCCCGCCCCCGGTTCGTCCTCCGCCCGAATCGCTCCGGGTGCGTGGGAACACGCGCGGCGCATTCTTGCGCGCGCCGCGCGTGCTCCCGGGTTCGATTCGAATTCAGGATTCAGCCGATTCCCGCCGCAATTGTCGTACCGGAATCGGGGGGCGGTGGATCGGGTGGATCAGATGACCCGCAGGTGCAGGCTCACCGTCGTTCCGGAATGCGATTTGTTGAACTCCTTCTCGGTGCCGTTCCCACCGGCCCGGACGGTGCCGAAGCTGTCGCCGTTGCCCCAGCTCCCGTACACCTCGGCCGCCTTGCCGTCCGCCTTCGTGTCCTTGACCCAGCCCTGCACCCGGACCTTCCCGCTGCCGCAGGTGATGGTCCACCCGGCCGCGCCCCCGCCGACCGAGGGGGAGAACGTGTCCCCGCACGTTCCCAGAACGGTGATGACGCCGTCCGAATCGTTCGGAGCCGCGGCGGCCGCGCCGCCTCCCACCAGTGCGGTTCCCAGGACGGCGCCGGTCAGCGCGGCGGCGGTGGCCGCCTTCTTCGCGATGTGCATCCGCTTCCTCGATTTTCTGTTGGACCCCAGTCCGGCATTCCCCCACGGATCGCCAGCGGAAGCCTGATCGGCTTCGGTGAGGTCTTCACACGATTCTCCGGAGCGTTTCCAGGCTGATCACCGCAACGGCAGAACGGGAATTCTTCGGATGAATCGGATTCCGCCGAGGTGGTACCGGGTGCTGCTCCGATCGGTCGTCTTCGTTGGTCCGCGCGGAATCCCGATTCATTTTCGGCATCGGATGATGCCGAAACGGTGTTGGCCGCGCATGATCTGCCGACCCTAGTCTGCTGGCACTTCGCGATCGGGAACCCCGGTGGTGCCGCTCCGGGACTACCGGCTCGCTTTCCCCTGCGGAAGGACGACGATGTCTGGCAATGAATCGGGAGCGGCCGGGAGAACGGCGGGGACGCGCATCCCCACTCGCTACCTGGTGCTCGCCCTGATCTTCACGATCACCGTGGTGAACTACGCGGACCGCAGCAGCCTGTCCATCACCGGCAGCAGCGTGCAGGAGGAGCTGGGCTTCAGCACCGTGCAGCTCGGCTACGTCTTCTCCGCGTTCAGCTGGGCGTACGTGGTGGCGCAGCTGCCCGGCGGGATGCTGCTGGACCGGTTCGGCGCGCGCCGCGTCTACGCGTGGAGCCTGGTGCTGTGGACGGCGGTGACGCTCGCGGTCAGCGCCGTCGGGCTGGTCACCACACCGGTGCTCATCGCGGTGGCCACCATCTTCGTGCTGCGGCTGCTGCTGGGCGCGTTCGAATCGCCCGCGTTCCCCGCGAACGCGCGGGTCGCCACCGCCTGGTTCCCCACCGCGGAGCGCGGCCGCGCCACCGCGATCTTCAACTCGGCGCAGTACTTCGCCACCGCTCTGTTCGCCCCGATCATGGGGTGGATCACCCACCAGTACGGGTGGCGCTGGGTGTTCGTGCTGCTCGGCGTGCTCGGGTTCGCGCTGGCCGCGCTGTGGCTGCGCTGGATGGACTCGCCGCGCGACCACCCGCGGGTGTCCGCGGCCGAGTTCGAGAAGATCAGCTCCGGTGGCGGGCTCGTCGACCTCGACGCCCCGAAGAGCGGGGACGCGCAACGGGTGCAGGAGCGGGCACCGCTGAACGCGGCCACCTTCCGGCAGATCTTCTCCGCCCGCGCCCTGTGGGGCGTGTACGTCTCGCAGTACGCGGTGAACGCGCTGACCTACTTCTTCATCACCTGGTTCCCGGTGTACCTCGTGCAGGGCCGCGGGCTGTCCCTGCTGGAAGTCGGTTTCGTCGCGGCGCTGCCCGCGCTGTGCGGCTTCGGCGGCGGGCTGCTCGGCGGATTCCTGTCCGATGCGATGCTGCGGCGCGGCTTTTCCCTGACCGCGGCCCGCAAGGTGCCGTCCGTGTTCGGCATGCTGCTGGCCACCAGCATCGCCCTCTGCAACCTGACCGACAGCAGCGTGCTGATCGTGGCGCTGATGACGCTGGCCTTCTTCGGCAAGGGCGTGGGCTCGCTCGGCTGGGCCATCACCACCGACATCGCGCCGCCGCAGGCGTCGAGCTTCGTGGCCTCGACGATGAACGCCTTCGGCAACGCGGCGGGCATCGTGACGCCCATCGTCATCGGCTACACGGTGCAGGCCACCGGTTCGTTCACCACCGCCCTCTGGTTCGTCGCCGCCCACGGGCTGCTCGCGCTCGTCGGGTTCGCCGTGATGGGTCCGATCAAGCGCATCCACTTCGACTCCTGAACCGCTCGTTCCCACTGAGATCCAGGCAGTGACCGGAAAATCCCCTCGTGCAAGGGAGTTCGCCCGATGCCCCAGTCCGCCACCCTCGACCGGATCAGCCGCGTCAAGATCTCTTCGGTGACGCTGCCGCTGGCCACGCCGATCAGCGACGCGAAGGTCCTCACCGGCAGGCAGCGGCCGATGACCGAGGTCGCCATGCTGTTCGCCGAGATCAGCACCGAATCCGGTTGCGAGGGCATCGGATTCGGCTATTCGAAGCGGGCCGGCGGCCCCGGCCAGTTCGCGCACGCCCGCGAGATCGCGCCGGTGCTGATCGGCGAGGATCCCCACGACATCGGCAAGATCTGGGACAAGCTGGTGTGGGCGGGCGCCTCGGTGGGACGCAGCGGCCTGTCGGTGCAGGCGATCGCCGCGTTCGACGTGGCGCTGTGGGACCTGAAGGCGAAGCGGGCCGGGCTGCCGCTGGCGAAGCTGCTCGGCGCGCACCGCGATTCGGTGCGCTGCTACAACACCTCGGGCGGTTTCCTGCACTCGCCGGTGGAAGAAGTGGTGGAGCGCGCCGCCGAATCCGTCGCCGGCGGCATCGGCGGAATCAAGCTGAAGGTCGGGCACCCGGACGGCCGCACCGACCTGGCCCGCGTGTCCGCGGTGCGCGAGAAGATCGGCGACCAGGTCGCGCTCATGGTCGACGCGAACCAGCAGTGGGACCGGCCGGCCGCGCGCCGGATGTGCCGCGCCCTGGAACCGATGGACCTGGTGTGGATCGAGGAACCGCTCGACGCCTACGACGCCGAGGGGCACGCGGGCCTCGCGGCCGCGTTCGACACCTCCATCGCCACCGGCGAGATGCTCACCAGCGTCGCCGAGCACGCCGAGCTGATCCGGCTGGGCGGCGCCGACATCGTGCAGCCCGACGCACCGCGCATCGGCGGCATCACCCGGTTCCTCAAGGTGATGGCGCTGGCCGAGCAGCGGAACCTGCAGCTGGCACCGCACTTCGCGATGGAGATCCACGTGCACCTGGCGGCGGCCTACCCGCACGAACCGTGGGTGGAGCACTTCGAATGGCTCGACCCGCTGTTCAACGAGCACCTGGAGATCGCCGACGGCCGGATGCACCTGTCCCCGCGACCCGGCCTCGGCATCACCCTCAGCGACCAGGCCCGCGCCTGGACCGTCGCGGAGCACGACCAGACCTGACCCTCCCGGCCGGCGGGCGCCGCACCGCGGTCGTCCCCCGGGACGGGCGGTCGGCGGGCGGTTCGGCCGGCCGGTCGGTGCCGGACCGGACGGGCTCGGCCGATCGGTCCGCGGAGTCCGGCCGGTTCGTCGAGGCGAGCGGCCGGGGGGAGCGGGAACCGTGGGACGCGTCGGTGGAGGTGCCACCGGCCCTGCGAGGAATGGAGTTCCCGATGTCCCACTTCGACCCGGTCGCCGCGTTCCTGACGCTGTTCCTGATCGGCTACGCGATCTTCTTCATCACCGCGGTGACGAGCGTCCTGACCTCCGGGACCGGCTGCGGGATGACGCTGGTCTGGTTGATCGTCGTGTGCGTGGCGCCGATCCTGGGCGGCCTGCTGTGGTTCGCCGTCGGCCGCGCGGACGCGCGGCGCCGGCTCCGGTGCTGACCGGCGGGCCGTTCGGCAGCGGAGGTAGGACTTTCGGTCAATCCCGTTCCGGCCGATCTTCTGAGGTGCGAGGACGTCCAGAACTGCGAAAGTGGTTCACGTCGGCGGCGGACGCCACCGAGACGGTCCACTGAGAACGGAGCTTTCCGATGATGTCCCTGGTCGCACAGCAGTCGATGGCCGCGGCGAACGGCACCGAACAGATCTGGGGTTTCCTGCTGGTGGGCGGGAGCCTGCTCGTGGCGGCGGCCTTCGTGTTCCTGTTCATCGCGGCGCTGATCAGCATCCTCGGCTCGGCGCTGAGCGGCGGCATGAAGCTGGTGTGGATCGTGCTGGCCTTCATCGCGCCCTTCCTGGGCAGCCTGCTGTGGTTCGTCGTCGGCCGCCCGGACGCCCACCGGCGCTACGCCCGCTGACCGGGCGGTCGCTCACCCGACGCCCGCTGACCGGGCGGTCGCTCACCGGACGCCCGCTGACCGGGCGGCCACCCCGGACCGACGCGGTCCGTCCGCCGAGCGCCGAGCCGGCCCGGCCGAGCCCGGCGCGGCGTCCCGCTCACCGAGCCCGACCCGGCAGAACCCGGCTGCGAGCCGAACGGCCACCCGGGGATCGACCTTCGGACAGCGCGACGAGGTCGATCGATCGACGCGGGAGGGCGGCTCCGGCTGCGACGGTGGTTCCACTACGGCGAACCACCGAGAACGGAGCCGACACCGTGCACCACCTGCTCGACCACCTGGGCGTACCCGCGCTGTGGCAGCTCGCCCTCCTGCTGGCCTTGCTGCTCTTCCTCCACGCGCTCGCCGACATCCTCGTGCAGCCGGAGCTCGACGGCGGCCGAGCAATGCTGTGGGTCCTGCTGGCGCTGGCGCTGCCGTTCGTCGGCCCGGTGCTCTGGTACGTCCGCGGCCCCCGCACCCTCCGCTCGACCTGAGGCCGGGGCGGGCGATCGGCCCGTCGGCTCACCGGGAGGGCAGCGCCCCGGCGAACCAGCCGGTGATCGTGGTGGGGTGCGTGATGGCGGTGCCGACGACGACCGCGTGCGCGCCCCGGGCGATCGCCGCGGCCGCCTGCTGCGGGGTGTGGATGCGGCCCTCGGCGATGACCGGCACCGGCAGCACCGCGGCCAGCTCCGCCACCAGGTCCAGGTCCGGGCCGGTCGGTTTCGGCCCCGCACCGGTGTAGCCGGACAGCGTGCTGCCGACGACGTCCGCGCCCAGCTCCGCCGCCCGCACTCCTTCTTCCACAGTGGACACGTCGGCCATCGCGAGCCGCCCGGCGGCGTGGATCGCGGCGATCGTCTCCGTCGGCGGCCTGCCGTCCGGTCGCGGGCGGTCCGTGCCGTCGAAGGCGACCACGTCCGCACCCGTCCCGGCCACCGCCACCGCGTGGTCGGCGGTCGGGGTGATGTACACGCCTTCCGCGCCGTCCTTCCACAACCCGATGAGCGGCACGTCGACCGACTCGCGGATCAGCCGCAGGTCGTCCAGGCCCTGCGCGCGGATGCCCGCCGCACCGCCGTGCAGCGCGGCCAGCGCCATCCGCCGCATCGAATCCAGGTCGCGCAGCGGCTCCCCGGGGTAGGCCTGGCAGGACACGATCAGCCGGCCCCGCAACCGTTCCAGCACGTTCACGCCAGTTCCTCCCACGCCATCCAGACGGCGCCCAGCACCGCCGCGTCCGCACCCAGCTCCGCGGGCAGCACCGGTGTCCCGCGCACCGCGGGCAGCACCTCGGCCGCCACCGCCGCGCGCAGCGGCTCCCACCAGGCCGGGCCGCAGGAGGCGACACCGCCGCCGACGAGCACCAGCTCCGGGTCGACCGCGTTCACCAGCCCGCCCAGCGCCTGCCCGGTCGCGGTCGCGCCCGCGGGGGCCCCCCCCCCCCCGCGCGCGCCCCCCCCCCCCCCGCCCCGCCCCCCCCCCCGCCCCCGGGGGGGCCGGCCCCCCCCCCCCCCCGGGAGCCCCGGCCCCCCCGG
>NZ_JAIUJZ010000086.1:0-23593 GCF_020176775.1 Saccharopolyspora sp. 6M | reverse complement strand
CAGGATCGCGGTCGCGCCGTCGGCCAGCACCGGCGCCGCCAGCACGTCCCGGATCCCGGCGCGCACCACGACCTCCGGCAGCGTCGTCGCAGTCCCGCCGCGCGCCCGGTACTCGGCGAGCAGCGCGGGCCCGCTGCCCACGCCTTCCACGTGCCCGGAGCCGCCGCACGGGCACGGCCGCCCCGCTGCGGCGGGCACCGGCAGGTGGCCGAGGTGCCCGGCCACCGCGTGCGCGCCGCGGTGCGGCCTGCCGTCCACCACGATCGAACCGCCGATGCCGGTGCCGACCGCGGCGAACAGCACGTGCCGCCTGCCCGCGGCCGCGCCCGTCCACAGCTCGCCGAGCGCGTGCGCGTGCACGTCGTTGTCCACCACGACCGGAACTCCCAGCCGTGCCGCCAGTTCCGCGCGCAGTTCGGTGCCGGCCCAGCCGCTGATCGAGTCCGTCGCGGAGCGCACCGAGCCCGATCCGCGGTCGATCACCCCGGCGCTGCCCACCCCGGCGGCGGCGAACTCCCCGCCGAGCCGGGACGCGGCCGCAGCGACCGCGTCGAGCACCGCCACCGGCCCGTCCGCCGCCGGGGTCGGCACCGCGGCGCGGTCCCGGATCGCCCCGTCCGCGGTGACGAGGCCCGCGACGATCCCGGTGCCGCCGATGTCGACGCCCAGCACGAGCGTCACAGCAGACCCGCCGCGACCAGCCGCTGCCGCACGCCGTCCACCTCGTCCGCGGTCAGCGGCAGCTGCGGCGGTGCGGTCACCGCGTGGTCGATGACGCCGCGCAGGTGCAGCCCCGCCTTGAACGCGCCCAGCGCGGAGGAACTGGCCCCGATCCGCGCCGGATCGCCCACCGAGGTCAGCGCGAACAGCTGCACCAGTCGCTCCTGCTCGGCCAGCGCCGCGTCCCACTCGCCCGCGGCGCACGCGCGGGCCAGCCGCACGTAGCCGTCCGGGTCCACGTTGCCCAGCCCGGGCACCACGCCGTCCGCACCCATCCGCAGGTTCGTGTCCACCGTCAGCTCCGAGCCGGTGAACACCCGGAACGACTCCAGGCCGCGGTCCGCGCGCTCCACCAGCAGCCCGCGCAGCGCGGCGTCGTCCCCGCTGGAGTCCTTGACCCCGGCGAGCACGCCGTCCGCCGCGAGCTCCAGCAGCGTCGCCGCGCCCAGCTTCGAGTGCACCGACACCGGGATGTCGTAGGCGAACAGCGGCAGCTCGGTGCTCTCGGCGAGCAGCCGGAAGTGGTGCGCGATCTCCGCCGGGTGGGTGCGGGTGTAGAACGGCGCGGTCGCCACCACCGCGTCGCACCCGGCGCGTTCCGCGACGCGCACGTGCTCGCGCACCCGGGGGGTGGTGGTGTCGATGACCCCGGCCAGCACCGGGACGCGCCCGGCGACGACGGCGGTGGTGGTGCGCAGCACCTGTTCGCGCTGCGCGTCGGTCAGGTACGCCATCTCGCCGGTGGAGCCGAGCGCGAAGACGCCGTCCACCCCGGACGCCAGCAGGTGCTCCAGCAGCCGTTCCAGCGAACCGGTGTCCACCTCCAGATCGGGGGTGAGCGGGGTGCACACCGGCGGGACGACGCCGCCGCGGATGCGGGATTCCATGTCTCTCCTTCGGTTTCTCGGTTCAGGACGCGGCGCGGATCTCGCTGCCGTCGACCGCGTCGGTCGTCCACACCGCGTCGGGGCGCAGCCACCGCTGCATCCGGGACGGGGCGTCGACGGCGATGAGGACCAGCACCACGAAGGTCAGGCCGAACGACAGCACGGCCAGCGCGGTGCCCAGGCTCAGGCTGCTGCCGAGCGCGGCCCCGAGCGCCGGGGCGACGGCGCCGCCCAGCGAACCGACGTTGCAGCTGAACCCGAGCGCGGCGGCCCGGTGGCGCACGTCGAAGTAGCCGCCGATCCACTTCGGCAGCAACCCGGCGATGCCCTGCCCGAACACCTGCTGCACGAACAGCAGCGCGCCCAGCGCGAGCAGGCTGCTGCCGCCGATCGCGAACACCGGGAAGATCACGACCTGCGAGACGAGCAGGCTGATCCAGTAGGCCCGCCGGGTGCCCAGCCGGTCCCCGGTGAACCCGGCGACGCAGCAACCGACCGCGGCGCCGAGCCCGGCGAAGAACAGCACGTTCCCGGGGTCGGTGGTGCTGTAGCCGAGGTCGGTCTTCAGGTACGTCGGCAGCAGCGATTGGATCGGCCACGAGTACAGGAACGCGGTGAACACGATGACCAGCACCGTGATGCCGGTCGGCCAGCGCGGCCCGGTGAACTGCACCACGTAGGACGCGAACACGGCCGCGGCGACCACGCCCAGCACCGCGATCAGCCACGCTGATCCGGCGGCCTGCGTGAAGATCGCGATCAGCGCGCCGAGCGCGGCGAGCCCGCTGACCGCGTTGAGCACCGCCCGGCGCCCGGTGAACAGGATGCCGATGACGGACGGCGTCGCGTCCTGCCGCGCGGCGGCCCGCGACCAGTCCCGCGACTCGGGGAGGCTGCGGCGCAGCCAGACGGCGAGCAGGATCGGCAGCAGCCCGATCCAGAACAGGGCGCGCCAGCCGAAGTTCGGCACGATCAGGCTGTAGGCCTGCGCGGCGACCACGGTGCCGATGGAGTAGCCGAAGATGAGGAATCCGCTGGCCTTGTTCCGCATCGACGTCGGCCAGGACTCGATGACGTAGGTGGAGCTGGCGCCGTACTCGCTCGCCATGCCGAGCCCGACGACGAGCCGCGCGGCGAACAGCACGCCGAAGGTGGGGGCGAGCCCGCAGATCAGGGTGCCGACGGAGAACAGCACGATGCTGGCGATCATCGCGGACTTGCGGCCGAACCGGTCGGCCAGCGCGCCGAGGGTGAGCCCGCCGATCCACCGGGAGATGAACGCGGCCGACACGAGCGTGGCCGCTTGCACCGCGGTGAGCCCGAATTCCGCCTTGACCTCGGTGAGCACCAGCGTGATCAGCACGAAGTCGAAGCCGTCCAGCAGGTAGCCGATCCTGGCGGCCGCGAACGCCTTCCACTGCGCGCGGTCCAGCTGCCGGTACCAGGGGCGGACGCGCTGGGTGGGTCTGCGGTGGGGGTGGCGCGGCGCATGGGTCACCTCGGTTCACGAGCGCTCGTCGTCGGCCCGGTCCGCGCGGGGTACCGGCGTCGGCAGGGTCAGCGGTGAGCTCTGAACGTGCTGGAGCTGATCCACGACCGCGGGCTCCGGCCCGGCGACCTGATGCCGACCGAGCTCGAACTGATCGAACTGCTCGGGGTGTCGCGCAACAGCGTGCGGGAGGCGGTGCGCTCGCTGCGCGCCCTCGGCATCGTCGACGTCCGGCACGGGCACGGCACCGTCGTGGGGAGGCCTCGCTGCACGTGCTGTCGCCGTCGCTGGCGTTCCGCGCCGTCGCGGGCGGGGACGACCTGGTGGGGCTGCGCAACCTCATCGAGGTGCGGGAGCTGATCGAGGTCGGCGTCGCCGGACGGCTCGCCGGCGAGCTGGACGAGTCCACATTGGACCGGATGGACGCGTTGTGCACCGCGATGGACGAGACCGAGCTCGACCCGGAGGCCGACCGCGAATTCCACCGGCTGCTGTACGCGCGGGTGGACAACTTGCTGATCGGGCAGCTCGTCGACGTGTTCTGGGACGCCTACCGCACCGCGCACGACGCGCTCAGCGCCCCCGGCCCCGCCGAGAAGGCCGAGACGGTGCGGCTGCACTCCGCGATCGTCGACGCGCTGCGCGCCGGGGACGCCGCGGCCGCGCGGGAGGCGATGGCCGCCCACTTCGCGGAGATCGACCACCGCCTGGGTTTCGACGGTTGACCGGCTGGGCCCGGACGCGGGGGGGCCCCCCCCCCCCCCCCGCCCCCCGGGGCGCCCCCCCCCCCCCCCCCCCCCCCCCCCCGGGGGCGGGGGGCGGGCGCCCCCCACCGCTCCGCGCGGTGGCGGACCGGAGCGGGGAATTCGCGGCGCGGCTCCGGCGGAACCGGAGCGGGATCAGAAGGTGACGCCCTGCGCCGACGGCTGCAGCGTGCCGACCTGCATCGACTTGATCAGGAACTCCAGGTGCTCGGCCTCGCCGCTGTCGACGTGCACGTTCACGTCGCCGGAGGTGTCCGAGAAGCTCGCCCGGAAACCGGTGGCGGTGCGCACGTCGTTCTTGTCGCCGAGTTCGAAGTGGACGCCCGCGAACGCGGTGCGGTTCGGCTCCAGCGAGATCTCGGTGCGACCGCCCGGGACGTCGACGTTCTCGCTCGGCACGCCGTCGATCGGGGAGCCCGTCATGTCCTCCGGCGTCAGCTCGGCCCAGCCCGCCACCGGGCAGGTCCGGTCCGACTGGTTCGTGACGGCCAGCAGGTTCACGCCGGGGCGTCCCGGCTGCGGGATCAGGTCGACCGAGTAGTCCGCCGCGGAACAGGGGGAGGTCGAGATGTCCTCGGTCGTCCCACCCTGCTCGACGGCCGCGTTCGACGCCCCGGACGGCGCGGCACCGGTGGCCTGGCCGCAACCGACGAGCAGCAGCGCACCGCTGAACAGCGCGGCGGCGGCACCGATCTTGCGGGTCTTGGTCAGCGACATGGTGGTTCTCCCCCTTCGGCTTCCGCACGGTCGTCCCGTGCCCTTCACGCCGTAGGACGTGCCGTCCGCGACCGGGGTTGCCGCCGCCGCACCGGGAAATCGTTCGTGCGGGTATTCCCGCTCGGCTTTCCGGAGCAGTGGCCGCGATCGCCGTGATCGTTATGATTCACCCACTCGTGCGCGGATGCGACATCGCGCCGAGCGGTGCCGGACGCCGATGTCTGCCGCGCCGCCGGTGCCGCGCAGGCCCCGACGTGCGAGCCGCCGGATCGCTGCCGCGCGATCCCAGAAGACACGGGCAGAGGTCCACATGAGATCGTCCTTCGTCAGAGGGGGTGCGGTGCGCGCCGGTCGGTTGCCCCGCGCGCTCGCGGTGTTGACGGGGGTGACGGGGCTGCTGGTGAGCGCGGCGGCCCCCGCCTTCGCCGAAACACCGGAACGCCCCGACACCGTCCAGCAGCGGGCCTACGAGTCCGCCGCCGCCGAGTTCGGCGTGCCGCAACAACTGCTGATGGCGGTGTCCTTCCAGCTCACCAGGTGGGAGGACCACCACGGTGAGCAGAGCAAGGCCGGCGGCTACGGCCCGATGCACCTCGTCGAGGTCAGCGCCGAGCAGCTCCGTGAGCAGCACCCCAAGCTCGTCCGGTACGCCGACGAGCCGTCGCTGCACACCCTCACCGAGGCCGCCGAGCTCACGGGCACCGACCCGGAGCAGCTGAAGACGGACGTCGTGCAGAACATCCGGGCCGGTGCCGCGCTGCTCGTGCACCGCGCCGAGGAGATCGACGGCGGCGCGCCTGACGAGATCGACGACTGGTACCCGGCCGTGGCCGAGTTCAGCGGTGATGCGCAGGCCGACGGCGCGCAGTCCTTCGCCGACGACGTCTACGACGTGCTCGGCCAGGGCCGCGCGCGCACCACGTCCAGCGGCCAGCGCCTCGCGTTCGCGAAGGTCGCCGCCGAGCCCGAACCGGACCGCGACCTGTCCGCGGCCCGGCTGAAGGCCGCGCCCGCGGAGGAAGCGGACCAGCCGAAGGCGGAATGCCCCGGAGGACTGGACTGCCGCTACCTGCCCGCGGCCTACCAGCCCACCGACCCGGAGGACCCCACCGCCGGGTACGGCAACTACGACACCGCGAACCGCCCCGAGGACGTGAAGATCGACTCGATCGTCATCCACGACACCGAGGTGTCGTACCAGTCGACGATCAGCGCGTTCCAGAACCCGGCGCACGGCGCCGCCTCGCACTACGTGGTCCGCTCCTCCGACGGCCAGATCACGCAGATGGTTCCCACCAAGGACATGCCGTGGCACGCGGGCAGCTGGGACCGCAACATCCGCTCCATCGGCATCGAGCACGAGGGCTGGGCCGCGGAAGGCGGTACCTGGTACACCGAGCCGATGTACCGCGCCTCGGCGAAGCTCGTCCGGTACCTCGCGGACAAGTACGACATCCCGCTCGACCGCGCGCACGTCCTCGGCCACGACGAGGTCACCGCGGAGAAGGCCGCCAAGGCCGGGCTGGAGCACTACGACCCGGGCCCGTTCTGGGACTGGGCGCACTACATGAACCTGATGGACGCGCCGCTGGACAACGACACGGGCGGCGACGACGTCGTCACGATCTTCCCGCGGTTCGACACCAACCGCCCCGAGGTCGTCAGCTGCTCGCAGGGCGAGGAGTGCGAGACGCTCCCCGCGCAGCCCGCGAACTTCCTGTACCTGCGCACCGAACCGCGCGCTGACGCGCCGCTGCTGAGCAACCCGGCGCTGCACGCCGACGGTGAACCCGGCACCACCCGCATCGAGGACTGGAGCGCCAAGGCCGCCGTCGGCAGGCAGTACGCCGTCGCCGAACGGCGCGACGACTGGCTCGCCATCTGGTTCGACGGCAAGAAGGCGTGGCTGAAGGACCCGGACGGCACCAACACCGCCCCCGCCGACGACGCGGAACTGGGCACCCCCGCCCGCGACGGCATCCCCACCTACGGGCGGGCGCTGCCCGCGCCGGGCGACTACCCGGAGGGCGTCGAGGCCCAGGAGCTCGAACCGCTGCCGTACAAGATCCCGGCCGGTCAGAAGTACGTGACGGGGGACGAGACCAAGGCGGTCGACTACCACGCCACCTACGACGAGCTCGACGATCCGGAGAACCACACCGTGATCAAGGGTTCGGAGACCTACGTCCCGGTCTCGTACAACCACCGCTGGGTCTACGTCAAGAAGTCGGACCTGGACGCGGCCTGACGAGCGGCGGGGCGCCGCGCTCCGGTCGGGGCGCCCCGCGCTTCCTCGCGATCAGCCCTGGTGGGCGAGGTTGCGCGCGTAGTTGACGCGGTTGCCGAAGTCGACCACGGCGAACGCGGAGTGCACCGGGATCTGCGTCTGGTGCGCGATCCCGGAGCCGTGCACCGCCACCTGCACCCAGCCCTCGGTGCGTTCCTCCTTCGCGAGCAGGAACAGCAGACCGAGCAGGCAGAAGAACGCGAAGATGATCGCGCAGACGATCGCCCAGGTCGGGATGCCCCGCGTGGTGCGGCTGAGGTCGGTGAACGACCAGGTGGTGCCCGCGATCGGGGCGCGCCCGGACGGGGTGATCACTTCGTGCTGGGTGCAGGCGATGTCGCCGATGGCGACCAGGATCGGCGGTTGCGCGGGGTAGGGGTGCACGGGAGTTGATCGTACGTCGCCGCCCGGCGCGATTCAGGCGAACGCACCTCGCCGCCACCCCTCCGCTCAGTCGGACCAGAGGTGCCAGGTCCGCGTGGTGATGAGGACCGCGGACAGGGCGGTGCAGAGGGCGAAACCGGCCGCGTCGTCGATCAGCAGGCTGATCACGGCGAGCAGGCCCGCCACGACGCCCAGCACCAGCCGCGCCTTGCCGGGCGTGGCCGGGTGCAGGTCGGTGCGGGAGAAGGTGGCGGCGAACTCGGGGTCGTCGGCGGTGAGCCGGTCCTCGATCTCGGCGAGCCGGCGTTGCTCGTGTCGGTGCACTGGCTCCTCCTCCCGGCTCGGTGCGGGCGTGTGCCCGAGCGTGCCCGGGCGCGGGCGCGCGGGTGAGAGGACAACGGCCCGCGTTCCCGGGACCAAAGGCCCGGGCGGGCGCCGGCGAGAACCCGGCCGAGCACCGAGACCTGGCTCAGCGCCGAGCCGCGGCTGAGCGTGCCGACCGGTCCCCGTGCCGAGAGGGACCGGCCCGCTCCTACCCGCGCCGCGCGGCGGATTCCCCGGCGCGATCGAGGTTGGCTGGAACGGCCGTCCGATGAGTTCTCGCGACCGCATCACCTGATCGGCCGTTCCGGGAGCGGATCACGGCCGGGAGCCCGCGCTCCCGGCCGGGGATCAGCCGAGCACCACCGGCAGCGCCCGGAACCCGTTCATGATCAGGCCGCGGTTGCGGCGCAGTTCGCTCCCGCCGACGGCGAGGCGGGCCTCCGGGAAGCGGCGGGTGATCTCCTGGAGCGCCACCTCGCCCTCCAGCCGCGCGAGCGGGGCACCGAGGCAGTGGTGCAGCCCGTGTCCGAACGCGAGGTGCCCGGACCGGGGCCGCTCCAGGTCCAGCTCGTCGGCCCGCTCGAACTGCTCGCCGTCCCGGTTCGCCGAGGACAGGTTGATCATGACGAGTTCGCCCGCCGGGATGGTCACGTCGCCGATGGTCACGTCCTCGGTGGTGAACCGGTGCGTGCTCATCCGCAGCGGCCCGTCGTAGCGCAGCACCTCCTCCACCGCGCCGGGCAGCAGTTCGGGCCGTTCGCGCAGCTCGGCCCACTTCGCCGGTTCGGCCAGCAGCCAGCGCAGGCCGTTGCCGACCAGGTTCACGGTCGTCTCGTGCCCGGCCACGATCAGCAGGAACGCGGTGGCGAGCAGTTCCTCCTCGGTGAGCCGGTCCTCCTCGGCGGAGGCGGTGACCAGCGCCGAGAGCAGGTCCGCGCCGGGTTCGGCGCGCTTCGCCGCGAACAGCTCGTGGAAGAACCCCGCCATTTCGCGGGACGCACCGAGGCTCTGCCCCCGTTCGGCCGGAGTCAGCAGTGCGGCGGTCCAGTCGCGGAACCGGGAGCGATCACCGTCCGGGATGCCCATCAGCTCGCAGATCACCGTGATCGGCAGCGGGAACGCGAAGTGCTCGATCAGATCGACCGGTTCGTCCCGCGGCAGCGCGTCGAGCAGCCCGGTGACCAGCTCCAGCACCCGCGGCCGCAGCGCCGCGATGCGGCGGACGGTGAAGTCGCGGGCCAGCAGCTTGCGCAGCCGGGTGTGGTCGGGCGGGTCCGAGTTGAGCATGTGCTTGGAGAACAGCCCGGACAGCTGATCGCCGAGCTCCGGGTTCCGCTTGCTGCGGATGACGTCGTTGAGGCGGTCCGAATCCTTGGCCAGCCGTGGATCGTTGAGCGCGGCGCGGGCGTCGGCGAATCGGCCGATCACCCAGATCGGGAGCCCGTCCCCGGGGATGGCCCGGTGCACGGGGGCCTGTTCGCGCAGCGCGCGCTCCACCTCGTCGGCCCGGTCCCAGTAGTCCTCGTCGAACAGCGCGGTTCTCGTGTCGGTCACCCGGCCGAGTCTGCCCGTCGCGCAGCGCTACCGGCCACCAGATGATGTCGACGGTCCTCCGGCGGTGGACGCGTCCGGGGGAGTATGTCCCGGTGCGGACGCTGCTCATCGACAACCACGACTCGTACACCTACAACCTCTTCCACCTGCTCGCCGAGGTCAACGGACGGGAACCGGAGGTGGTGGCGCACGACGCCGCCGAGGTGGGCGACCTGCGGCTGGAGGAGTTCGACGCGATCGTGCTCTCGCCGGGCGCGGGCGATCCGCGGCGGCCGCGGGACTTCGGGCTGTGCCGCGACGTGCTGTGCAAGGCGGAGCTGCCGATCCTGGGCGTGTGCCTCGGGCACCAGGGCATCGCGGTGTCCGAGGGCGCCGAGGTGGTGCGCGCCCCGCAGGCCCGGCACGGGTTCCGCAGCCGCATCGAGCACCGCGGCGATCCGCTGTTCGCCGGGATGCCCGCCGAGTTCGCGGCCGTGCGCTACCACTCGCTGTGCGTGGCCGAGCCGCTGCCGCCGCAGCTGGAACCGCTGGCCTGGGCCGAGGACGGCGTGCTCATGGCGCTGCGGCACCGCTCGCTGCCGCGCTGGGGCGTGCAGTTCCACCCCGAGTCCGTGCTCACCGAGCTCGGCGCCCGGCTGCTGGCGAACTTCCGCGACCTGGTGCGGCCCGCGAGCCGTCCGCCCGCGCCCGCCCGCACCGCCAGCCGCCGCACCGAACGCGAGGTCGAGTACCGGGCGCACGTCCGCGAACTCCCGGCGGTCGACGCCGAGGCCGCGTTCGCCGCGCTGTTCGCGGCATCCCCGGACGCGTTCTGGCTGGACAGCGCACAGGTCACGGCCGGCGCGTCCCGCTTCTCGTTCCTCGGCGACGGCTCCGGCCCGCTGGCCGAGACCGTCCGGCACCGCACCGGCGCGGGGCCGTCGATCTTCGACCGGCTCGGCGCGGAGCTGGCGCGGCGCCGGGTGCGGGCACCGGAGCTGCCGTTCGACTTCGTCGGCGGCTACGTGGGGTACTTCGGGTACGAGCTGAAAGCCGAGTGCGGCGGCGACGCCCGGCACCGCGCGGGCACGCCGGACGCCTGCTGGCTGTTCGCGGACCGGTTCCTCGCCGTGGACCACGAGCTCGGCCGCACCCACCTCGTGGCGCTGAGCGCCGACGCGGGCACCGAGCGGGCGGCGCGGCGCTGGCTCGCGGACGCGACGGCCGCGCTGCAGCGGCTGCCCGCGCTGCCCGATCCGCTCGCCGGGCACCGCGGGGTCGCCGACGTGCAGCCGCTGCTGGAACGCTCCCGGGACGACTACCTGGGGGCGGTGGCGGACTGCCGGGAGCTGCTGCTGGCCGGGGAGAGCTACGAGATCTGCCTGACCACCGGCGCCGCGCTGCCCGCCGCCGACGGGGCGTTCGAGACGTACCGGCGGCTGCGGGCGCTGAACCCCGCGCCGTACGGTGCCTTCCTGCGCTGCGGCGACGTGGAGGTCGCCAGCTCGTCACCGGAGCGGTTCCTGAAGATCTCCGGCGGCACCGCCGAGGCCAAGCCGATCAAGGGGACCGCCCCGCGCGGCGACACCCCGCAGCGGGACGCGGAGCTGCGCGACGGGCTCGCCGCCGACCCGAAGTCCCGCGCCGAGAACCTCATGATCGTCGACCTGCTGCGCAACGACCTCGGCCGGGTGTGCGCGCCGGGCTCGGTGCACGTGCCGGTGCTGATGGACGTGGAGAGCTACCGCACCGTGCACCAGCTGGTCTCCACGGTGCGCGGCGAGCTGCGGGAGGGGAGCGGCGCCGTGGACTGCGTGCGGGCCTGCTTCCCCGCCGGCTCGATGACCGGGGCGCCCAAGCGGCGCACCATGGAGATCATCGACGAGCTGGAGGACCGGGCGCGCGGGGTGTACTCGGGAGCGCTCGGCTACCTGAGCCTGACCGGGGACGCGGACCTGTCGGTGGTCATCCGGACCGCGGTGCGCAGCGGCGGCGGCTGGCGGATCGGCGCGGGCGGGGCGGTGGTGCTCGACTCGGCCCCCGAAGCCGAGTACGCCGAGATGCTGCTGAAGGCGACCGCCGCGGCCCGCTGCCTGCCCGAGCCGTGACCGCCCGCGGGTGCGGCGGCGCCGTCCGCCGGGGCAGGCTGTCCGGGCACCGAGCGGCGCCGAATCACTCGGAGGGCGGTCCGCGGACCGCGGGAGGTGGAGGCGCGGCGCGGAACCGTGGATGATCGATTCCTGTTCCCGGCGACCGGCCCGTCCGGCGACCGGTGTTCCGGCGATGGGGAGGACGAAGCACATGGAGCGAGTGGTTCTGCTCGACGAGGGCGGTCGGGCCGCGGGCACCGCGGACAAGGCGACGGTGCACCACGAGGACACCCCGCTGCACCTGGCCTTCTCCTGCTACCTGTTCAACGAGCGCGGCGAGCTGATGCTCACCCAGCGCGCCCTGAGCAAGCGCACCTGGCCCGGCGTGTGGACCAACACGTGCTGCGGGCACCCGGCGCCCGGCGAGACCCCGCACGACGCGGTGCTGCGCAGGCTCGGCGAGGAGCTCGGGCTGCGCATCGAGCACATCGAGCTGGTCCTGCCCCGCTTCCGCTACCGCGCGGTGATGGGCAACGGCGTGGTGGAGAACGAGATGTGCCCGGTGTTCCGGGCGGTCGCCGAACCCGTGCCCGCGCCGAACCCCGCCGAGGTGGAGGACACCCGCTGGGTGCCGTGGACCGGGTTGGTCGAGCAGGTGCGCGACGGCGGCGCCGACATCTCGCCCTGGGCGGCGCTGCAGATCACCGAGCTCGCCGAGCTCGGCCCGGACCCGCTGGCCTGGCCCACCGGCGACGCGGCGGAGCTGCCGACCGCGGCCCGCGAGCCCACGACCGCGTGATCGCCGGGCGGCGCGGGCCGGTTGGTAGCGTCGCCCCGCACCCCTCGACCGCGCGGAGGATTCGATGACCGGGAGTACGGCGGACACCGCCAAGTGGATCCGGCGGTTCCAGCCCGCCCCGGAGGCGACCGCGCGGCTGGTGTGCTTCCCGCACGCGGGCGGTGCCGCCTCCTACTACTTCTCGGTGGCGAAGCGGCTGGCCCCGGCGATCGAGGTCCTCGCCGTGCAGTACCCGGGCAGGCAGGACCGCCGCACCGAACCCTGCGCGGGCAGCGTGCAGGAGCTGGCCGAGCAGGTGCTCGACCAGCTGCGGCCGTGGAGCGACCAGCCGCTCGCGCTGTTCGGGCACAGCATGGGCGCCAGCGTGGCCTTCGAGGTCGCGCGGCGGCTGGAGGAGTCGGGCACGCCGCCGCGCGCGCTGTTCGCCTCCGGCCGCACCGCGCCGGCGCGCACCCGGAACGAGGGCGTGCACGCGCTGCCGGACGACGAGTTCCTGGCCGCCCTGCGGGAGCTGGACGGCACCGAGTCGGCGGCGTTGGAGAGCGAGGAGCTGATGAAGCTCGCGCTGCCCGCGCTGCGCGCCGACTACCGGATCGCCGAGACCTACGCGTACCGGCCGGGGCCGCCGCTGCACTGCCCGCTGCACGTGCTGCTCGGCGTCGACGACCCGAAGGTCTCCGCGGACGAGGCGCGCGACTGGGCCGCGCACACCACCGGCGCCTTCCGCTTCCACCCGTTCCCCGGCGGGCACTTCTACCTCAACGCCGAGTCCGACGGGGTCCTGCGGCTCATCCGCGAACACCTGGCCCGCTGAACCGGTAGTGGGCGCGGGCCGCTCAGCTGACGGCGGTCTTCTCCGCGAGCCTGCCCTCCAGCGAGGCCGTCGCCAGCTCCACCCGCGACCGGCAACCGGTGCGGGCGAACAGCCGGGTCAGCCTGCTCTCCACCGTCTTCTCGCTGACCTGGATCGCCATCGCGATCTGCCGGTTGGTGTAGCCGTCGCTGACCAGCCGCACGATCCGGCTCTCGGTGCTGGAGATGAGCTGCTGCTTGCTGCGGGTGCGCGGCGGGGCGATGCCGCGGCGGCGCATCAGGTCCTGCGCGGCGTAGCGCAGCTCGGTCCAGCCGAGCCTGCGGGCGATGGCGTGCGCCTCGTGCAGCGGGGCCTTCGGGTCTTCGGCGAGTTCGGCGAGCAGCATGTGCAGCACCGCCAGCTGCGGGACGTCCGCGCGGCGCCGCGCGATCTCCAGGGCGCGCGCGGCGGGTTCGGCGGAGCCGCGCAGCTGGGCGCGGGCCATCAGCACCGCCGCGGAACTGGTCTCCGAGCGCAGCCGCTCGTCCAGCGCGACCAGCTCGTCGAACAGCTCCGCCGCCGCCTGCTCGTGCCCCTCCCGGTGGTGCAGCGCGACCAGCCGGTGCAACAGGTGCTCCAGCCCGGCGGGGGAACCGCCGCCGTCCCTGAGCTGCTCGTACTCGGCGCGCGCCACCCGCAGCGCCTCGTCCGGGTCACCCGCCCGGTAGGCGACGCCGAGCCGGGCCCAGGACAGCACGTGCCCGCCCGCGAGGTGCCGCGGCGTGTCCTGCAGCCACTCCTCGGCGCGCCGGTGCTCGCCGCGGGAGGCGCAGATCTCGGCGGCGACGGCGCGCGCGAGGAACCGGGCCGGGGTGCGCCGCTGCGGGGAGAGCTCGGCCTCCATGCGCCGTGCCGCGGACAGCGCCGCGTCCCACTCGCCGGTGCGGAACGAGCGCAGGATCTCCTGGTAGTACAGGACGCTGCCGCGCGAGGGCAGCCGGTAGCCGTCGCCGAGCACGATCTCCAGCGCGGTGGCGTGGTCAGTCATCGCCCCGGCTTCGCGCAGCCGGTCGGGGGCGTGGTCGACGGGGTGCTGCGCGCGGTCCCGCCACAGCGACCAGGCGCGCTGGAAGGTGTCCGCGTCGCCGCTGGCCGCGTGCAGCAGCATCAGCACCTCGGGCAGTTCCGGCAGGTCCTGCGGTTCGGCCTCGCGGTCGGCGTCTCCGGAGAACAGCGCGTTGAACCGGTCGGCGGCCTCGTCGAAGCGGCCGCAGCGGACGGCGGCGGCGAACTCCTGCAGCTCGGCGTCGAAGACCGCGCCGCCGGTGAGCGCCTTGAACAGCCGAGCCGGTTCCTGCACCTGCGCGGACTGCTCGTCCTGCAGCAGCGTGGTGAGCCAGCACAGCCCGACCGCCACCAGCAGCGTGCGGCGCAGTGGCTTGGCCTGGTCGTCCTGGTTGGACCCGGCGATCAGCGCGGGGACCAGCAGCCCGAGGTCCTTGGTGAGCTCGTCGTACTGGCCGAGGCTGGCGCGCAGCCGCAGCAGTTCCTCCAGCAGCGGCGGCCACCGGTCGTCGTCGTCGGAGAGCTGGCGCAGCGCGGCCTTGTACCAGGCGGCGGCGACCTCGGGGTCGGCGCTGGACATCCGGTCGGCTTCCTCGATGAGCACCCGGATCGCGGCGGCCTCCCCGTCCAGGCTCTCGCCGATGTGCACGAGGTGGGTGGCCAGGCGGGTGCGGTCGACCTGGCCGTTGCGCTCCAGCTTGGCGAGCATCTGCCGGGCCAGCGCGGTGTGCAGCGCGCGGGCGCGTTCCGCTCCGGAGCGGCGGCGCAGCGCGGCGGTCAGCGCGGGCACCGCGAACCGCAGCCTGCCGCGCTCGCCGATCTCCAGGATCCCGTCCTCCACCAGGGAGTCCAGTCCGCGGCCCGCGCCGTCCAGGCTGATCGCGGCGGCGGCGGTGAGCATCGGCAGCTCGTCCACCGACACCTCGTCCTGCAACGCGAGCAGCACGGCGAGCCGTTCGGTGTCGTGGGCGGCGGGGGGGGGGGGGCCGGGGCCGGGGGGGGGGGCCGCGGGGGGGGCGGGACCCCGGGGGCGCGGGCGCCACCCGCCCGCCCCACCCCCGCCCCATGCCGCCGCGGGCGCCCCCGCGCGGGCGGGGGGGGGGGGGGGGCGGGGCGCCCCCCCACGGCGCGGACCAGGTGGTGGGATTCGGGCAGCGAGATCGGTTCGTCCAGCGGGGACAGGCAGAAGTGCTGGTCGATGAGCACCAGCCGGCCCCAGGCCAGCAGGTCGTCCAATGTGGACAGGATGGTGGCGGGGTTCCCGCTCAGCGGCCCGAGGGCGGCGCGCAGCGCCTCCGGCACGGTGGGGTCGAGCCGGGTCCGGCCGTGGGCGGCGCACCAGCGCTTGAGCAGCGCGTCGAACTCCTGCTCGTCCAGCGGACGCAGGTCGATGATCTTGTCGGCGAACGGCGTGAGCCGGGTTTCCCCCGCCGTGGCGCGAGGTCCGGAGCCGGTGGAGACGACGACGGTGCACCCGACGGCCCGCAGCCGCTGCGCCAGCAACGAGATGAGCGAGCCGGTGGCGCCGTCACCCCGGTCCGCGTCGTCGACGACGATGACGGTGCGGCCCTGCTCGGCGGCGACGCCGAAGACGCGCGCGAGCTCGTGCACCAGCGGCAGCGCGGAGGCGTGCGGGGTCTTCTCCAGGTCGGCGCGGATGCGGGTGGCGGTGGCGAGCGCGTCGAGCAGGACGGCGTGCCAGCTGGACTCCAGCTGCTGGCGCGCGGCGTCCAGCAGCGAGTCGATCATCTGGGGTGTGCCGGTGGCGGGATCGACGGTGATGTAGCACACGGTGGTCTCGTCGTCACCGCGCCAGCTCTCCGCGAGCGACTCCAGCAGGGTGGTCTTGCCCTCGCCGGGACCGCCGCGCACCAGCACCAACGTCCCGCCGGCCGCACGACAGGCCTCGTCGGCCTCGGTCCACTGGTCTCGTCTGCCGGACAACGTCGAGCGTTCCCGCGCCATGGGGTCCTCTCCGCTTCACCTGGTGTGGTGGTGCTACATCGTCGAGGTGTTTTGATACTTTTGCACTAGCAGAGGATCAAGCGCTCGTCATTGAACACGCCTAGTGACCAATGGTCGTTAACTCTTCGCTATCGCGCTAGTAAAGGTGTCGCCCATTATGGTGAATGTATAGCACACCGTTACCAGTGGCTCAGGGCAGCGATCGAGCCGTGCGGAGGGAGTCACCGTGGTGGTACCCACCTCAGCCGCATCAACGTCGATCGGCGAGCCGGACGCGGAGCCGTTGTTCCGCGAAGGACTGCTGGATGAAGCCGCCTCGGTCGGCGGCCCCGGCAGGCCTCCGCTCGCGCTGCTCGTCGGAGAGTCCGGTGCGGGCGGCAGCGCGGTGCTGGCCGCCGCGGGCAGGCGGCTGGAGGCCGCCGGCTGCCGGGTGCTGCGGCTGACCGCGTCCAAGCAGGACAAGCGGACCCCGTACGGCGCGCTCTACCGCCTGCTGTCCGAAATGGACCGCAGTGCGCCGCCGGAGCAGGAGCGCGCCGCGCTGCTGGGGCTGGTCGCCAAGCTCAGCCGCGGGACCAGCCCGGACTCGCTGCGCGTCGCCGTCGAGCAGGTCGCGCTGTCCATCCGCAACGTGGTGCGGCACCTGCTGCCGGTCGCGGTGCTGGTGGACGAAGCGCAGTGGCTCGACCACGGCACGGCGTCGGTGCTGGAGCCGCTGGCCAGGCGGATGGCGGGCGCCCGGTTCTCGGTGCTGCTGGCCGCGCGCGCCGACCCGGACGCCGCGCCGCTGGAGCCGTTGTGGAATCGATTGTCCGCGCAAGGACTTCTGCGGGCGCTGCCGATTCGCCCGTTCTCGAAAACGGAGAGCGGACAATTCATCGCCCGTTCCATCGGTGCGAAACCCAATGTTCACCTGATCGATGAGTTGTACGACATCGCACGCGGCCGGCCCGCGATGTTGCTCGCCGCGATCGACGCCTACCGCCGGGCAGGCGCGCTCGTCGTCGTCGACCAGAACGCCTACTTGCTGCGCAAGCTCGGGCCCGAGCTGCCGGTCGACGGCAGCGCCCTGCTGGCGCCGGTCCGCGAGGCGGGGGAGGCCGCGTGGTCGGTCGCCAAGGCCATGAGCCTGCTCGCCCCGCTCGGCCCGCACGCGGTGGACGTGCTGGCCGCGGCGCTCGGCCTCGCCGAGCGGGAGGTGCGCGAATCGCTGGACGCGCTGGTGCAGCACCGGCTGCTCGCCCCGGACGGCGCGGGCTGGCGGTTCCGCGTCCCGCTGCTCGGCACCGCGCTGGCGCGCGCCCTCGGGCCCTACGAGCACCGCAAGCTCGCCGCCGCCGCCGTCACCGCGATCTGGGCCGGTGCCGCGGAGGTCGCCGACCCGGCCTACCTGCCGGACCGGATGGCGGACGCCGGGACCCTCGTGGACGCCCGCCGCGCCGGTGAGGAGCTGATGGCCCACGCGGGGAACCGCCTGATGGACCCGAACGTCGACGCCTCGCGTTGGCTGCGCGCCGTCGTCGAGCGGGTGGACGACCCGGTGCTGCGGATCGAGGCGCTGCGCAGGCACGTCATCGCCTGCCTGGTGCGCAACGACCTGCCCGAGGTGCTGCGCAGCTCCCGGGTGCTGGTGCGCCACCACGCGGGCGAGCTGTCCCCGCAGATCCTGCCGGGCACCGTGCTCGCCTACCTGATGGTGCTGGCCGCGACCGAGGAGCGCGGCGAGCTGCGCCGCATCGCGCAGGGCGAGCAGGTGGTCCCGGGCGGTGCCGCGCAGCGCATCGTGGCGCGCGCGTTCGCCACCGGCTGGCTCGGGGACTGGCTGGCCGGGCAGCGGCTGCTCGACGAGCACGCCACCGAACTGCTCGCGGCCGAACCGGTGCTGGTCCAGCAGGTCGACATCTACCGCGCCGGTGCCGCCGTGATGCGGGGCGACGTCGCCGAGCTGCGCCGCTTCGGCGCCTCGCTGGCCGAGGTCCCGCGCGGCGCGGAACCGCACTCGCAGTGGGTGGAGGCGATCCGGCACCACGTGGACCTGCTGCTGGCGCTCGGCGAGGCGCGCGAAGCGCGGCAGGTGATGGACCGCAGCGGGCTCGCCGAGGACCGGCTGGTGCTGCCCGACCGGTTCCTGCTGCACCACGCCCGCGGCGAGTGGAACAGCGCGATGGACATCGCCCGCCGCTGCATGTCATCGCCGGTGCACGCCGTGCGCCCGTTCGCGTGGGCGACGATGCACGCGCTCGCCGCCCAGGTGCACATCGACTCCGGGATGCTCAGCCGGGCGCGGCGGCTGGTGGAGATCGGCAAGGACGGGCCGTTCGACCACCTCTTCCACTTCACCGAATCGCTGGTGAGCCACGTGCTGGGGGAGCTGCACCAGTCGCACGAGCACCTGCGGACCGCGGTGCGCCGGGCGGACGAGGCCGGGTTCACCTTCGGCACCGACGTGGTGCTGGCCGAGCTCGCGCACCGGGCGCACACCTCCGGCAGCTTCGACGAGGCGGCCGGTGCGCTGCGGCGGCTGGAGGAGGTCGCCGCGCGCCTCGGCACCGGCCGCGCCGAGCTGGCGCTGCTGCTGACCCGCGCCCGCCTGGAATCCGACGAGGCCGCCGCGGGCGCCGCGGTCGAACTGGCGCGGGAGCGCGGCGAGCCGTACGAGATGGCGGTGACCTTCAGCAAGCTCGCCGCGGGCGGGCACCGCCCGGCCGAGCTGCTGCCGGAGGCGTACCGGCTCGCGGGCGGGCTGGACGCGCTGCTGCTGCGCGCGCGGCTGCGGCACGTGATGCGCCAGAACGGCGTGCCGGTGCCGGACCGCAGCGCGACGACCTCGGAGAACGAACGGCTGCTCGCGGTGCTGGTCGCCGAGGGGCTCAGCAACCGGCAGCTGGCGACGGTGTTCGCCACGACGGAGAAGAGCGTCGAGGGCAGGCTCACCCGGATGTTCGCCCGCATCGGCTACCGGTCGCGGGTGGAGCTCGCCGCCGCGATGCTCACCGGGGACTTCGGGTGATCCACCGGTCGTGCCCGTTTCGTTCCGTTCCGGTCCGCCGCGGCGCCCGCCCCGGCGCCCGGACGAGACCGTTCCGCCCGGTTCCGGGCAGTCGGGGCCGGTTGCCGTGAGCCGTCCCATCAGCGGAAACGCATGCATGGCCGCGGTTTCCCGACCGGTGGGAACGCAGGTGAGGGAATCCCCCTGGAACCCACAGCTTCGGATACCCCTGACAAGGTGGCCCGGTGGTCCCCGCGATACTCGATCGCTGAGGTGTCGCATCGAGTCGCGTACCGATGTGCTCGACGGGAGTGGAGATGCAGCAAGGTTCGGCAAGACGGTCGCTCGGCCCGCTGGTCGCCGAATGGTGCGGGGCGCACGTCCTCGTCCGCTGCGAGGGCGAAGACCCGGCTGAGCGCGCCTTCTTGGCCCACCTGCCGTCCGCGGCGAACGAGCTGTTCCTGTCCGCTTCGCGCGGTGCCTGCGCCGATCCGGAACTGCTCGCGGCGCTGCCGGGGCTGCTGCGACCGCTGCTGCGCGCCGCCGCTGCCGTGCCGCACGTGCTGTGGCTCGGCGTCAGCGGGCTGGCCGGCCGCGCGGACGAGCTGACGAAGCTGGCCGTCGACCTGGAACTCGACGTGGTCGCCCCGGACGGCGCCGTGTCCGGCGAATCCGGCACCACGGTGCACGCGGGCCGCGTCAGCGGCGGCACCGGCTGGTACCTGTTCCGGCCGGGCAGCAGGCCGTGGTTGTTCAGCACCCGGTACCCGATCCCGGCGTGGGAGCGCTGGGTGCCGATCCAGCCCGTCGCGAACCCGCGGCTGCTGGTGGACCCGGTTCCGGCCGGGTTGCTGGTCCGCGACCCGCGCAGCTCCTGGGCGGAGGTGCGGCGGGCCGCGGCGCGGGTGCCGGTCAGCGGCAAGGTGCCGAAGGTGCTGCTCGCCGGTCGGCCGCTGCCCGCGCCGGCCGAGGTCGCGCAGCTGCTGCAGGCGCTGCCCGAGTTCGTCCGCGCCTCCGTCGTCCTGATCCCGGTGGCCGCCGCGGCCGCCCGGCACGAGTGGCTGGTGGAGCTCTCCGCGCGGTCGTCCCGCCCGGTCGTGTTCAGCACCGGCGCGGAGTTCGCCGACGGGCCGCGCCGCCAACCGGTGGCCGCCGTGCTGGACGAGGCGGGCGAGGAGGTCTTCCGCCCGTTCGCGAGCGCGTTGCGCCAGCCGGCCGGTGCCGGTGACCAGCAGGTCGTGGACATCGCCGAGCCGCCCGCGGGCTGGCAGCGCTGCGGCCAGCGCACCTACCGCCCGGTGCAGGGCCCGACGGTGTTCGCCGAGGTCGTGCCGTCCGGGCTCGCGCTGCGCGACGAGCAGGGCGCGCCGCTGGTGGTCTCGCTGGCCGCCGCGGGCGCGTTCGACCCGGCGCGCTGGGTGCTGCACCTGGTTCCGGCGGAGGGGGCGCTGTCGGAGGACGTGCTCGCCGGGCTGGGCCACCTGCTGGCCGGGCTGGACGAGCAGCGCCGCCGCACCGCGATCATCCGGGTGTGGGGGCCGCTGGACCAGGGCCCGAGCGCCGAGCTGCACGCGCTCGCGGAACCGTTCGGGGTGCCGGTGAGCAGCAACGGGCGGCCCGTGGACGCCGATCGGGAGGTCGCCGAGGCGCCGGCCGAGCAGCCCGCCGAACAGCCCGCCGACGGTGCGGAGGCCGACGGCTCGGACGCGGACCAGGCCGACTGGACGCCCGCCGCGGCGCCGGTCGCCGCCCCGATCGCAACGGTCTCCGCGGCCCCGGTGCCGACCATGTCCGGCATGCCGCACCGGTCCACTGTGGACGAACCGTTGCAGGACGTGCCGATCTCCGAGCCCGCCGCGGTGGATCCGCCCGCCGAGCGCGCGGCCGACGAGGCGACGGAGCCCCCGGCGCCCGCCGAACCGGGGGCGGCCCCCGACCCCCCGGCGGACGCCGCGCCGCAGGAGCCCGTCGCCGCGCCGGAACCGCAGCCCGAGTCCGAAGTGGACTCCGCACGGCCGGTGGTGGAGTCCGGCCGCCCGGCGGTCGAGTCGGGCCCGCCGGTGCCGGAGCCGGCCGAGCCCGAACCGCAGGCCGAACCCGAGCCGCTCGTCACCGACCCCGAACCCGAGGACGTCGCGGAGCTCGCCGAGGACGAGGTGGCGGACGACGACTCCGCCGAGGAGTCCGAGCCCGGTGCGACGGCCGCGCCGCTCAGCCCGCGCGACCTGCGGGACCGGGCGAGCAACGGCGGCGAGCAGAGCCGCTTCACCACGGCGGCCGGCCCGTCCTTCTCCGACGCGCTGGCGACGGTGAACGCGGCGATGGCCTCCTGGCCCGCGCTGCGCCAGGACGACTCGCCCGGTGCGAAGGCCGACTTCGTCGCGGTGTGCCTGTACCTGGGCCGCGGCGAGGGCGGGGCGGAACAGGTCAACGCGGCCATCCGCGGTGGCGTGCAGCCGGAGCTGGACGGGCACCTGCCGTGCCTGGTCTCCGGGATCCGCCGGTTGCCGACCCACCGCCGCCCGGTGCTGCGCCAAGGAGTGCTGAAGGGCACGGCGGAGGAGAACTCCACGCCCGGCACGCTGTTCGTGGAGCCCGGTTTCCTCAGCGCCAGCATGAACCTGGACGTGACGGTGCCGGGCGCGCTGGTGGACGTGCTGATCTGGCCGCACCGCGCCCGCCGCACCTCCGAGCTCGCGCTGAACCGGCCGATGGACGAGGTGGTGTTCCTGGCGGGCACCCGGTTCAAGACGCTCGCGGTGCGCGACCTCAACGAGCAGGAGGACGCGGACGAGGCCGAGGAACGGGACGAGGACGCCCCGGCGGCGCCGAAGATGGCGGTGCTGTTCCGCGAACTGGCCCCCGACGAGCGCGCCACCAGCACCGAGCTGGACGAGCGCGACCTCGCTGCCCTGAGCAAGCTGGACCGGGCGCTGGCCCGCCGTCAGCGCGGCTCGCTGCGGATGCTGGAGGACGCGGACGCGATGTCCCGGCTGACCGGCTCGATGGTCGAGACGGACCTGGCGACCGCCGGCGCCCCGCAGGAGGAACGGCGGGACACGCTCATCACCACAGGAGGACAGGTGGGACACCCGTGACGCGGACCCCGGTGCGGTCGGCCGCGGCCCTGCTGCTGGCCACCGGCATCGTCGCCGCGACGGCCGCGCCCGCCGCCGCGCAGTCGTCGATCCCGTCGATGCCCACCGGCGAGCAGCCGTGCATCCAGCCGCCCACCACGACCTACCCGGAAGAGCCGTGGGCGCAGCAGATCCTCGCGCCGGACCAGGTCTGGGACCTCACCCGCGGGGCCGGGGTGACGGTCGCGGTGGTGGACACCGGGGTGGACGCCGATTCGCCGCAGCTGGCCGCGCCGGGCTCGGTGCTGCCGGGGCGGAACGTGATCTCCGGCCAGTCCGGTCCCGCCGACGACGACTGCTTCGGGCACGGCACGTTCGTGGCGGGCATCATCGCCGCCGATCCGACGCCGGGCACCGGGTTCGCCGGGATCGCGCCGGACGCGACGATCCTGCCGGTGCGGGTCGCGACCGGACTGGAGGAGGAGACCGGCGACACCTTCGAACCGGAGGCGCTGGCGCAGGGCATCCGCAGCTCGGTCGACCTCGGCGCCGACGTGATCAACGTGTCGGCGAGCACGAACTTCCCGAACCAGGCGCTGGCGGACGCGGTCCGCTACGCGGCCGACCGGGACGTCGTGGTGGTGGCCTCGGCCGCGAACGGGGCGCAGGAGGGCGATCCGGTCACCTACCCGGCCTCGTACCCGGGGGTGATCGCGGTGGGCGCGGTCGACGTCTCCGGGACGCACGCGAACTTCTCCCAGACCGGCGAGTTCCTGTCCGTCGTCGCCCCCGGCGTCGACGTGATCAGCATCGGTCCGCACGGCCCGGGGCACTGGCAGGGCAGCGGCACCAGCTACGCGGCGCCGTTCGTGGCCGGGACGGCGGCGCTGATCCGCGCCTACCACCCGCACCTGAGCGCGCCGCAGATCAAGCAGCGCTTGGAGATCACCGCGAGCCACCCGCCGACCCGGATGCCGGACCCGGCGCTGGGCTGGGGGACGGTGAACGTGACCGCGGCGGTGGCCTCGGTCGTGAGCGGTGAGGGCGCGGACGGGGCGATCGTGGTGCCGCCGTCCCCGGCCGCCGCCTACCGGGTTCCGCCGGACGAGATCGGCCCGATGCTGGCGGTGCTGTTCACCGTGCTGGCCGGGGTGGGGGTGGCGCTGGCGGTGCTCACGGTGCGGCTGTCCACCTCGGGGCACCGGCGCGGCTGGCAGGCGCCGCGCACGATGCGCGTGATCACCAAGGACGAGCCGGGGAAGTCGGCGGAAGAACCCCCTGCGGAACCCGCCGAACCCGCCGAAGCCAGATGAGCCCCGCCCCGCCGCGGAGAACGGCCCGCCCGATCGAGGTCGACTCGATCGAGCGGGCCGTCCGCACCTCCGCTCCAGCGGCGAAGCCGCTGAGCGGAACCGCAGGTGGGCGGGGCACGTCGTCGTCCTGCCCGACGGCGCAGCCGCTGAGCGGCGCCGCGCACGCGGCCGCGGGTTCTCGGCGCCCCTCGCGAGCGCGGCGTTCTCCCTGCGGCGGAGCCACCGGTGAGGACGATCCCGCGGCCAGGAGGGCGCTGACCGCCTGTCCCCGAACCTGACCGCCTGTCCGGCCGGGTGCGGCCGCATCGGCGAAGCGGGCCGCGGGGGGACCGCTGAGGTCCCGCTGCCCCCGCGCTCCGGCCCCCGAGGTCGGAGGGGGGCGGGGAGGTTGCCCGGG
>NZ_JAIUJZ010000085.1:0-11495 GCF_020176775.1 Saccharopolyspora sp. 6M | reverse complement strand
GGGGGCCCCCCCCGCCCCCCCGGGGGCGGGGGCCCCCCCGGGCCCCCCCCCCCCCCCCCCCCCCCCCCCCCCCCCCCCCCCCGGGGGGGCGCCCCCCCCCCCCCCCCCCCCCGAGGAACAGGGCGGGCGGCGGAGGCTCAGTCCCGGGACTTCGGCGGGCCGGGGACGAGCGGGGTCTGCACCAGCCGGACCGTGCGGCGCCGGTTGATGTACTGCGCCCGCCCCGGGGGCAGCGTCCGCGGCTTGAGGTTGCCGAGGAACCGCTCCTCCTTCGGGCAGGACAGCAGCATCGCCGGGGTGCCGAGCTCCCACATCCGCCGGATCACCTGGTTGCTCATCGAGCGGCTGCCACCGGAGGTGCTGCGCGCGAGGATCAGGTGCACGCCGACGTCGGCGCCGTGCGGCACCAGCGAGTTCAGCGGCTGCAGGATGCCCGCGCCCATGCCGCCTTCGGCGAGTTCGAAGTCGTCGATGATGATGAACAGCCGTCCGCCGTTCCACCAGTCGCGCTTCGGCAGCCTGCTCGGCGGGATCTCCGGCCCGGGGATCCGCTTCTCCAGGCCGCGCGCCGCGTTCGCGATGGAGTTGCCCAGCGCGTCCGCTCCGACGGCGTACTCGATCTGGTTCTCCGCGGGGATCGAGTCGTGCAGTTCGCGGCGGAAGTCGCCGAACATGACCCGGGCCTCGTTCGGGCCGTAGGTCGCCGCGATGGACTTGGCGATGTGCCGCAGCACGCTGGTCTTGCCGGACTCCGCGTCCCCGTAGATGAGCAGGTGCGGGGTGGTGTCGAAGTCGTACCACTGGACGTTGAGGCCGGTGTCCTCGATGCCCAGCGGCATCCGCAGCTCCTTGTCCCCGCCGGGGCGGGTCGGTGCCGGGAGCTCCTCCGGCGTGAGCGTGACCGGCAGCATCCGCACCCGCGGCGCGACCGGCGCCTCGGGCAGGGCCAGCGATTCGGACAGCTCGGTGGTGGCGTCGGCGACGTCGTCGTTGCTCGGGTCGCCGTCGATGCGCGGCAGCGCCGCCAGGAAGTGCAGCCGGTCGGTGGTGATGCCGCGGCCGGGGATGTTCGGCACGGTCGCCGCGAGCCTGCTGTTGACCTCGGAGTCGACCGGGTCGCCGAGCCGCAGCTCGAACCGGGTGCCGAGCACGTCCCGCAGCCATGGCCGCATCTCCGCCCACCGGTTGGTGGCGATGAGCAGGTGGATGCCGAAGCTGAGCCCGCGCGCGGCGAGTTCGGTGAACCGGTCTTCGAGCTCCTCGAAGTCCTGCCGGATCGTGTACCACCCGTCGACGACGAGGAACACGTCGCCGTAGGGGTCGAGGTCGGTGAACCGGCCGGCCCGCCGCGCCTTGCGGTAGGTCGCCATCGAGTCGATGTTGTGCTCGGCGAACAGCGTCTCCCGCTTGGCCAGCAGGTTGGTCACCTCCAGCACGGTCCGGGTGACGCGGTCCTTGTCGAGGCGGTTCGCGAGGCTGCCGACGTGCGGCATCTTGCCGAGCGAGGCCAGGGTGCCGCCGAAGTCCAGGCAGTAGAACTGCACCTCGGCCGCGCTGTGCGTCAGCGCCAGGGCGCTGATCAAGGTGCGCAGCATGGTGCTCTTGCCGGTCTGCGGGCCGCCGACGACGGCCGCGTTGCCGCGGCTGCCGCTGAGGTCGGCGGTGAGCAGTTCGCGCCGCTGCTGCGCGGGCAGGTCGATCAGGCCGACCGGGACGTGCAGGTTCGCGGTCTGCAGGTCGCCCACCGGACGCGGCCCGAGCACCGGGTGGTCCACCAGCGGCGGCAGCAGCTGGTCGAGGGTGGGGGACTTCTTCAGCGGCGGCAGCCACACCTGGTGCGCCCGCGGGCCGATGTCGCGGAGCCGTTCGATCAGCACGTCGAGCACGGTCTGCGTCGGCTCGTCGGCGTCCGGTTCCGGTTCGGGTTCCGGCTCGGGCAGCTTGGCGGGCTCGATGTAGTCGGTGCCGAAGGCCACCACCTGCTGCTCGGCTTCGGCGCGGGTGCTGCGCTGGCGCTTGGTGCGGTAAGTGCCGGAGACGAACGCGCCCTTGAACCGGGTCAGCGTGGTGGTGTCGGGGCGCAGGTAGCCGTTGCCGGGTCCGCTGGGCAGCTCGTAGGCGTCGGGGACGCCGAGGATGGAGCGGGACTCCATCGCGGAGAACGTGCGCAGGCCGATCTTGTACGACAGGTGCGTCTCGATCTTGTGGATGCGGCCTTCGTCGAGCCGCTGCGAGGCGAGCAGCAGGTGCACGCCGAGGCTTCGGCCCAGCCGGCCGATCATCGCGAACACGTCCACGAACTCGGGCTTGCTGGAGAGCATCTCGCTGAACTCGTCGACGACGATGAACAGCGCGGGCATCGGCTCCAGCTGCACGCCCTGCTGGCGCGCCGCTTCGTAGTCGCGCCGCGACGCGTAGTTGCCGGAGGCGCGCAGGTGCTCCTGGCGCCGGTTCATCTCACCGGTCAGCGCGTCCTGCATCCGGTCCACGAGCTCCAGCTCGTCGACCAGGTTGGTGATGACCGCGGAGGTGTGCGGCAGCTGGTCGAAGCCGAGGAACGCCGCACCGCCCTTGAAGTCGACGAGCACGAAGTTGAGCTCTTCGGAGGTGTGCGTGGTGGCGAGCGCCGCGACCAGGGTCCGCAGCAGCTCGCTCTTGCCGGAACCGGTGGCGCCGATGCACAGGCCGTGCGGGCCCGAACCGTCCTCGGCGGATTCCTTGATGTCCAGTTCCAGCGGGGATCCGTTGGCGGCGATGCCGATCGGCACCCGCAGCCTGCGCTTCGCGGTCATCCGCTCGCGCCGGTACTTGGCGGGGGAGAAGGTGCGCACGTCGCCGAGGCCGAGCAGCCCGGCGAGCTCGTAGTCCCCGGCGAGCGGTTCGTCGCTCTCGGCGACCGCTTCGCCGACCCGGTAGCGGGCCAGGGTGCGGGCGAGGGCGGCGATGCCGATGGTGCTCAGCGAGTCGGGGCGGCACAGCGGGCTGCCCGCGGGCTTGCCGAGCCGGTCGAAGGTGACGGTGCTGACCTGCTCCGGCTCGACCTCCAGGAACAGCGCGTCCGCCTTCGCCTGCCACGGCAGGGTTTCGCCGACGTCGAGGACCACGGTGTTGCGGTAGCCCTCCTCGCCGACGCGGTGGTCGGCGGGCAGCTGCACGCCGTCGAGCACGATGACGACGAGCGGTTCGCCCGGGGTGACCGGGGTGTCGGCCTCGAAGCGGGGCCGGGAGGTGAAGTCCCCGCCGCCGAGCAGGTCCTCGACCTCGGTCATGGTCTCGCCGACCAGGCGGCGCGAGCCCGCGGCGTCGCGGCCCTCGCCCTGGTTGTGCGGCAGCCACTTCAGCCAGTCCCAGTCGTCGCGGCGCTGCTCGCTCGCGCACAGCGCGATCCGCACCTCGCCGGGTGCGTGCGCGGTGACGAGCTGGGCGAGCATGGCGCGGGCCAGGCCGCGCACCGCCTCCTCGTCGCCGCGGAACCGGATCTGGCTGAACCCGCGCAGGTACACGGCGATCGGCGCGTTCGACAAGGTCGTGTAGGCGCGCAGGAACCGGCGCAGCGCGTGCGCGGACAGCGGCTCCAGGTCCTCGATCGGCTTGCTGTCCGGCGGGACCAGCTTCGTCGCGGAGCGCTGCTTGCCGAGCCCGATCCGCACTTCGCCGAAGTCGTCGTGGGCCGGGCGGCGCTCCCACAGCCGGTAGCCCAGCGCCAGCGACCACAGCGAGCGCGGGTCCGGGTGGATCCAGCGCGCGGCCTTCTGCTGGCTGGTGAGCGCCTTGCGCACCTGGCGGCGCAGCTGCCCCAGGTACCGGATGTAGTCGCGGCGGAACCCGTGCAGCTTCTGCTTGTGGTTCACCGAGTTCCGCAGCAGCTGCACCAGGATCATGCCGATGGCGGAGCACATCATGATCCCGCCACCGATGTAGGACAGCACCCCCGACCCCGGGCGCACGAACATCATGACCATGGCCAGCGAGCCGAGCCCCATCGGGGCGTACATCATGACGGAGCTGATCCCGCCACCGGTGTTCTCCGGAACCGCGGGCGGCTCCTGGATCTCTATCTCCTCGCTCGGTGAGGTCGGTTTCGGTCGGCGAGAACGCCGAGCGAACAGCACCGTGCTCACGTGCTCTCCCTTTGGTGAGTGGAATCCCCTGGATGTCCGCGGGGACGGACTGATCAGTAACGTCTGGGCCCGCAAGCGTTACGTTGCTGACCGGGTCGCGGTCTCTCAACCTGGCAGGAAAGGACCCCGGGCACCCATGGCGATTTCGGAAGAGCAGGTCCAGCATCGCACAACAGACTCGGGGAGGCTACGGTTCGTCCTCGGCAAGAAGTCGACCGACGTCGCCCTGCCCGCTGAAGTGCCGCTCGCCGACCTGCTTCCCGCCGTCCTGCCCCAGTTCGGCGCAGAGTGGGTCGAGCAGGGCGCGGACCACGAGGGCTGGGTCGCCCAGCGCGTCGGCGAGGCGCCGCTGGACGAGGATCGGACGATCGCCGAACTAGGTCTGCTCGACGGCGAGACGATCTACCTCCGCCCGCGGGCGGACCAGCTGGAACCCATCGACTACGACGACCTCGTCGACGGTGTCGGCGAGCAGGTGCAGAACCACGCCGGCCGGTGGCGCCCGGCCCGGACCCGCTGGCTGCTGCGGGCGCTGGGGCTGGCGGCGCTGCTGCTCGGCTTCCCGCTGCTGCTGGCCGGGGCCGACGTCGCGGTGGAAGCACCCATCGCGGGCGGCATGACCGCGCTGCTGCTGGCCGCCGCGACGCTGGTGGCGCGCGGCGCCGCGAACCCGGTGCTGGCGACGATCATCACCGGCGTCGCGGTCTGCTACTCGGCGTTGACCGGCGTGCTGCTGCTGATCGCGCTGGACCCGGTGGCGACGGTGCCGATGATGATCAGCTGCGCGGCGGCGGGTGCGTTGATCGCGCTCGTCGTGGGGCTGCTGGGCGTCGCGGACTCGTCGCTGCTGTTCACCACCGCCATCACCTTCACGCTCCTGGTCGGCATCCCGGCGCTGATCGCCTCGGTGAGCCCGGCCTCCGGCCAGCAGGCCGCCTCGATCGGCATCGTGGTGACGATCGTGCTGAGCGTGTTCATCCCGTCCCTGTCGTTCCGGCTCTCCGGGCTCACGCTGCCGCTGCTGCCGACGACGCCGTCCGAGCTGACCGAGGAGATCGAACCGATCGGGCAGCAGATCGTGGTCGAGCGCGGTGCGGTCACCGTGGGCTACTCGCGGGCGCTGCACGTCGGCGTCGGTGCCGCGCTGACCTTCATGGTCCTGGGCGCGCTGGTCGGTGAAGCCGACGTGTGGACCGTGGTGTTCGGTGCGGTGGTCTCGCTGCTGCTGTTCCTGCGCTCCCGGCACCCGGACGGCGCGATCCAGCGCTGGGCCCTGGTCGTCCCGGCCGCTGTCGGGTTCGCCACCTGCACGTTGCTGGTGGTGACCTGGGCGGGTCCGCTGGTCGCGATCCTCGCGGTGTGGCTGCCCTCGCTGGCCGTGGGCGCGCTGCTGCTGGTGCTCTCCGAGTTCCTGCCGAACCGGAGGCTGCGCCCGTACTGGGGCCGCGCGGTGGACATCTTCGAATCCCTGACGGCGGTCGCGGTGCTGCCGCTGCTTCTCCAACTCCTGCACGTGTACGCGAAGATGCGAGGGCTGGCCGGCTGATGCAGTCACGCAAGGATCAGGTCCAGGCGTACTTCTTCGTGGTCGGCAGGCTCGTCGCCGCGGTCACGCACGGACGTCCGGACGCGCTGGAATCGCCGAACCGCAGGGTGAAGAACGGCACCATGTTCGGCGTGCTGGTCGCGGCGCTGCTGATGGCGGTCTTCGGCATCCTCGGCCTGTTCCTGCCCGGGGGGAACACCTCCTGGAAGCAGGCCGGGTCGATCGTGATGGACAAGGAGACCGGCGCCCAGTTCGTGTACCTGGACGGGCAGCTGCACCCGGCGCTGAACTACTCCTCGGCGAAGCTGGCCTCCGGCAACACCGGCGGCACGGTGTCCTCGGTGTCCCGGGAATCCATGGAGGGCACACCGGTCGGCCAGCCGATCGGCATCCCGAACGCCCCCGACTCGATTCCCACCGCGGAGACGCTGCGGGTCACGCCGTGGACGGTGTGCGTGCAGCCGCTGCCGCCGAACCAGATGATCGGCAACCCGACGATCACGCTGATGATCGACGCGCAGGCGGGCACCGCGGCCACGCACGGGCAAGGCCTGCTGGTGCGCACCCCGGACGGCGCGCTGCAGCTGATCTGGGAGGGCAAGCGGTACCGGGTGACCAGCCCGGCGGTGGTGGACGCGCTCGGCTACGGCGACACCGCGCCGCTGGAGGTCCCGGCGACCTGGCTGAACCCGATCCCGGCCGGACGCGACCTCGAGGTGCAGGACACCCCGGGCGCCGGGCAGGCCGGTCCGCTGATCGACGGCAAGCCCAGCCGCGTCGGCCAGGTCTACGAGGTGCGCAACCCGGCCATCGATTCCAGCCAGTTCTACCTGGTGCGGCAGGACGGCGTGACGCCGCTGAACAGGATGAGCGCGGCCCTGCTGTTCGCCGCACCGTCCACCCGGGACGCCTACCCGGGGATGCAGGTCGCGCCGATCCAGGCGGGCCCGTCCGCGATCTCCGGGGTGCCGACCTCGCAGGGGCCGGACCTGGTGACCGGATTCCCCGGCGTGGTGCCGGAAACGGTGATCCCGCCCGCCGATTCGCAGCCGTGCGTGCGCTACGCGTCCTCGGCCTCGGGCAACATGAAGGTGACGCTGGAGCTGCAGCCGACCTCGCGGGTGAACGCGGGCGCGGTGGACACCGCGCAGCACATCGCGGGCACCGTGGCGGACCGCATCGTCATCCCCGCAGGCGGCGGTGTGCTGGCCAGGGACCTGCCCGCGCCAGGCGCGGCTCCGGGCACCGCGTACCTCATCACCGACGTGGGCACGAAGTACCCGCTGGCGGACGCGAACGTGCTGAAATCCCTGGGATACTCGGAGAGCTCCGTGATGCAGGTGCCCACGGACCTGCTCGCCCTGCTGCCCAACGGGCCGGCGCTGAGCACGGCTGCCGCCACGCAGGTCCAATCCCCGACCTCTTGATCTTCCAAGTTTGATGAGGGGAGTCCCTAGCTTGACGCGGTCAAGACCACCCGCGGGTCGCACAGGCTGCGCGGAGATCTAAGTTGGTAGTCGGGTTAGACCCGATATCCACAGAGCACGAGAACTGCGGCGGGCCGCCGCGGCGATTGCCAAACGGAGGAACAAGTGGCTATTGACGGCGCACTTTTTGACGAAGCGGAAATCCAGCAGGTCGCCGGTCGGCACGACACCGCCCGCGAAGAGATCGAGCAGCAGCTGACCCAGCTGCGCAGCCAGCTCGACGGTGTGGGCCAGCGCAGCCCGAACGAGATGACCAAGATGCTCGTCGACCAGTACGAGCAGGACCTCACCCGCCTGAAGGACTCCGTGCTGGCCGACCTCCAGGCGATGTCGCAGGACATGCGCTCGACCGCCGGTCAGCAGACCGAGCAGGACCAGAGCAACGTCAAGCCGATCACGAACACGCCGATCGAGAACTTCATCGGCTGATCGCGCTTCGCGCACCCGAACATCCGCACATTCCGCACTGAGGAGCAGCAGAGATGACCAGCCCCAAGACTTATGACTACGGCGCACTCGAAGAAGCCCAGAACTTCCTGAAGCAGGGCCTCGAGTTCGTCAACGAGCGCGCCAGCGAGCTCATCAAGGACGCCACCAACCTGCAGGAGAAGGGTTGGCAGGGGCAGTCCGCCACCGGCTACAACGCCTCGGCGGAGCGCCTGCGCGGCCGGCTGGACGGTTTCGCCCAGTACATCGAGCAGCAGAAGCAGAACGTCCAGTCCGGTACGACGAACATGCAGGACACCGACCAGGCCGGTGGCAAGCGCATGAGCGCCTACAGCTGACCGGTGCCGGGCACCTTTGCGGTGGCGGGGGCGGTCGCGCGACTCGGCCCGGCATCGCTTTTCTCCACCCGCCGCTCTCCGCGGCCACGTTCGATGCTGACGACACCACGTAAGTAGGGATGGTCATGGCGGACAAAACCGCTTTCTCCCCGGATGACATCAAGAACGCTGCCAACGAGATCGGCAAGCTGACCGAGGACATGGCGGCCTTCCAAGAGCTGAAGGCGCACTGGCCCAACGCAGGTCACTTCGAGACCGCGCAGTGGCTGGAGCGGATCGTCGACGACCGCCGCAACGGCCTGGTCGCGCACGCCGAGCGGTTGAAGAACATCTTCGACAACATGAAGACCGACCTCACCGCGATCGCGAACGACTTCGAGAACGCCGACGGCGAGAACGCCGACAAGATCAAGGCCGAGGTCGCCGACATGCGCGGCCACATCGACACGGCGATCTCCTCCCTGGACAAGGGCACCGAGGCCGAGCAGCACAACTTCTCGGACGACCCGGACATCAAGCCGGAGGACAACGCCAAGGACGGCGACGGCTACAACGACACCCTGCCCGCCTGATCGTGGTGCAGGGCAGCAGACCCAGATCCCGTTAGTCATTCGATCGGCCGGTGGGCCGCTTCTTTGTGAGGACCATTTCCGATGGCGGACAAAGCCGAAAACGTGGTGGGCGTCTACAGCGCCTCCGCCCCTCCCATGGCTGTGGACAACTACTCCAGCTGGGAAGAGATCGACGCCGCCACCTGGGACCTCACGCACAACGGAGGGGCCACCGGCGATCACGCGAGTCTGAGCAGCAACAAGACCGCGGAAGCCTGGTACGAGCTGGAAGCCGCTTTCAAGAAGGCGACCGAACGGCTCGGTGAGATCAACGAGGGCTTCAACAAGCAGATCAAGGCCCTGCAGGACCACATGCAGGGCGTCGCGGGCGACGAGTTCAACAAGTACGCGACGGATCTGTTCAAGGAGAGCGAAGACCTCTACAACACGCTGACGAACCAGGCCTACGCCACCACCGTCGGCAACATCGGTCACGCCATCCAGGACTACGCGCAGCGCTGGTGGGAGGCGCTCGACAACGAGCACGAGCGCCGCAAGACCGCGATCGAGAAGATCGAGGCGGTCTCCACCGAGCTCAGCCAGTCCGAGTTCGACAGCAAGGTCCAGGAAGCGGTCGACGTCAGCGAGGAGAACCTCCTCAAGGAGCTCAAGGTCCTGCTGACGAACCTCACGAACCAGTACAGCACGCGTGGTTCCGACCTGAGTCCGCTGCACATCGCCCTCAGCCCCGCCGCCGAGAACACCGGCGGCGGCGAGGACGGCAACGGCGATGACAAGGACGGCAAGGACGGCAAGGACGACGACTCCAACGGTTCGGGCGACGACGAGGACTCCTCGGGCTCGGGCGACGACTCCTCGGGCTCCGGCGACGACGACTCTTCGGGTTCCGGCGACGACGAGGACGACACGTCGCAGGACGAGAAGGACGCCAAGGACGACGCCGACGACGCCATCGACGACCTGACCGGCGAGGGCGAGGGCTCGGGCGAGGGCTCGGGCGAGGGTTCCGGCGAGGGCTCGGGCGAGGGTTCCGGATCGGGCTCCGGTTCCGGATCCGGCTCCGGAGAAGGTTCGGGCGAAGGGTCCGGCGAGGGCTCCGAGGACTACGACAAGGGCCTGCAAGACGCGAAGAGCGCCGCGAACGATGCCATCGACGGCCTCACCTCCGACGGCCCGGGTGTCGGCGGCGGTGAAGGCGCTGGTGGTGGCGAAGGTGCTGGCGGCGCCGAAGGTGCTGGGGACACCGGTGGTGCTGGGGACACCGGTGGTGCTGGGGACACGGGTGGTGCTGGGGACACGGGTGGTGCTGGGGACACGGGTGGTGCCGGTGAAAGCCAGGGCGACGACTACCAGCAGGCCACCGAGGACGCGAAGAAGGCCGCGAACGACGCGATCGACGGCTTGGGCGAAGGTGCCGGCGCTGGTGGCGGCGAAGGTGCGGGCGAGGGCGAAGGTGCTGGTGGCGGCGTCGGCGGCATGCCGGGCGGCATGGGCTCCGGAGGCGGCAGCACCGGTTCCGGCGGTAGCAAGAGCGGCAGTGACAGCCAGCGCGACAAGGGCCTCGAGGACGCGAAGAAGGCCGCGAACGACGCCATCGACTCGCTCGCGGGCGGCGGTGAAGGCGGTCCTGAAACCGAGTCGGGCGGTCCCGGAAGCGAGGGCTCCGGCGGCGGTGCCGGCGAGGGCGTCGACACTGGGGAGGCTAAGAAGGCCGCGGGCGACGCGATCGGCGACCTCAAGGGCCAGACCGACAGCCCGGAGGCGCAGCAGCGCCTGGACGACGCGAAGAAGGCCGCCGACGACGCGATCGGCGACCTGAGCAAGGACGGTGGCCAGCCCAGCGCCGAAGAGGCCAAGAAAGCCGCGTCCGACGCCATCGACTCGCTCGGCCAGGAAAGCGACAGCCCCGAGCAGCAGCAGGCGATGGAGGACGCCAAGAAGGCGGCCGACGACGCCATCGACTCGCTCGCCGGCGGTGGCAGCGGTGGCCCGAACACCGAGTCCGCCGGCCCCGGCGGTGCCGACGAGAAGCTCGACGGCGGAGAGGCTAAGAAGGCCGCGGGCGACGCGATCGACGACCTCAAGGGCGAGACGCAGAGCCCCGAGGCCCAGGAACGCCTGGACGACGCCAAGCAAGCGGCCAACGAGGCGATCGAGGACCTCACCAAGGACGGCGGCGAGCCGACCGCGGAAGAGGCGAAGAAGGCCGCGGACGAGGCCATCGACGCGCTCGGCCAGGACGGCGACTCCCCCGAGCAGCAGCAGGCCATGGAGGACGCCAAGAAGGCGGCCGACGACGCCATCGACGACCTCGCCGTGAAGGACACTCCGGTGGACGGCGGCGAGGCGAAGAAGGCCGCCTCCGACGCCATCGGCGACCTGGCCAAGGGCACCCAGGACCCGGCCGCCCAGCAGCGCATGCAGGACGCGCAGCAGGCCGCGAACGACGCGATCGAGGACCTCACCAAGGACGGCGGCGAGCCGACCGCGGAAGAGGCGAAGAAGGCCGCGGACGAGGCCATCGACGCGCTCGGCCAGGACGGCGACTCCCCCGAGCAGCAGCAGGCCATGGAGGACGCCAAGAAGGCCGCGGACGACGCGATCAACGAGCTGGCCAGCCCGTCCGACTCCGGCGGCCCGATCGACGACGCCCAGGCCCGCAAGGCGACCTCGGACGCCATCGGCGACCTGACCACCAAGAGCGCCGACCCGGCCGCGCAGCAGCGGCTGCAGGAAGCGCAGCAGGCGGCCAACGACGCCATCGGCGGGCTCAGCCAGGACGGCACCCCGCCGAGCGGTGAGGAGGCCAAGCAGGCCGCCTCCGACGCGATCGACCAGCTCGGCCAGGACGGCGATTCCCCGGCGCAGCAGCAGGCCATGGAGGACGCCAAGAAGGCCGCGGACGACGCGATCGACGGCCTCGCCTCCGGCGGTACCGGCGGCGGTGGCGGCGGGTCCGAACTGGACGACTTCCTCGGTGGCGG
>NZ_JAIUJZ010000084.1:0-520 GCF_020176775.1 Saccharopolyspora sp. 6M | reverse complement strand
GGGCTGGGCCGAGCGGGGGCCCCGCTCCGGGGGGCCGGACGTCGCGGGGCCCGGTTCCGCCGGTCCGGGTTCGAACGAGCCCGGCTTCGGCGAGTCCCGCTTCGGCGGCGGTCCGGGTTTCGGCCGTCCGAGTTTCGGCGGTCCGGGCTTCGGCGCTCCGGGCGTCGGCGGCCCGGGTTTCGGCGGTCCGGGCTTCGGCGGCGCGGGCCGCGGTGGGGTCGGTTCCACGGCGACCACCCGGTTCGCGGGGAACCGCGGGCGCGGCCGGACCGAGGCCGGCGCCGCAGCACCGGCCGCCGGCCGAGGCGGCGCCACGCCGGCCCGCACCGTCCAGGTCGGGCGGCCCACCGGCGCGGGCCGGTCCGCCGACCGCAGGTCCGTCACCCGCCGCCCCGGAGCCACCGCCCGCACCGGGCTCCCCGGACGCGCGGCGGGGCCCCCCGCGGGGGCCCCCCCCCGGCCCCCGGGCCCCCCCCCCCCCCCCCGCGGCCGCGCCCCCCCCCCCGCGCCGGGGGCCCCC
>NZ_JAIUJZ010000083.1:0-43509 GCF_020176775.1 Saccharopolyspora sp. 6M | reverse complement strand
CCCGGGGGGGGGCGCGGGGGGGGGGGCGGGGGGCGCGGCGGGGGGGGGGCGGGGCGGGGCGCCGGAAGCCACCGGAGCACCGCGGGAGCGCACCCGCAGCCGGTCGACGGTGACCGCGCCCGGCCCCGCGCCGCCGTGCTCGCCCCGGCCCCCGCGCAACGGGAGCACCAGTGCCAGTACCCCGGCCAGCAGGACCGATCCGGCCACCACGGCCCCGAGTTGCTCGGCGCTCATCCCTGCTCCCTCGCATCGCGCAGCGCCTTCGCCCTGGCCAGGCAGTCCGCGCAGGACTCCGCGAACCAGTCGCAGTCGCTGGGCTCGTTGATGGTGAACCGCAACCCGCACAGCGCATCCCGCACCTGCCCGGGGTACGGCCGCTGCTCGGCGGACAACGCGTGCCGCTCGCCCTTCGCCGGGCGCCAGTACGCGACCGGACCGGCCAACCTGATGAACACCGCGAACCTCCTCGTCCTCCGCTGCGGACACCGCTTTCGCGGCGCGCGTCCGCCGCCGAATTCCGGGACGTTCCGGGCCGCCGCACCGTTCTCTCGCCGCACGGCTCTCACCGCCGACTCCCGCGGCACGACTCCCGCGGCACGTCCGGCGCGCAGCCAGAACCGGCCTACCTGAACGATAAAGAGAGTGCATTCCCGGAGGAACTACCCATTCGGATGATCTTGATTGCGCACAGGTCCGCGCACTGGAACAACTGGACTCGATCCCCCGTTTCGATCGAAAGGCCACCGATGAGCATCACCGGCCCTCCCGTGGCCCGCCTCCAGCTGGGCAGGCTGCTGCGGGACATGCGCGAGAGCTGCGGAAAGACCCAGGAACAGGCGGCGAACGCGCTGGAATGCACGAAACCGAAAATCAGCAAGATCGAGACGGGCAAGGCCACCATCGGACCGGGAGATGTGCGGCTGCTCATCGACTGCTACGGGGTGCCGGGAGACCGCGCGGAAACCGTTCTGCAACTCGCCCGCCAAGCCCGGAAGCGGAATCATATTCGCGTTCCGGACTGGGCACAGCGATTCGTCGCGATGGAAAGCATCGCCGCCACGCTCTTCGCGTACGAGTCCGAACTCGTTCCCGCGCTGTTCCGCACCCCCGAGTACGCCAAGGCGGTCGCGCTCGCGCTCGACCCGCGGCGCGACGCGGACGAGCTCGAACGGCTCGTCACCGTCAACGCCGACCGGCAGGCGGTGCTCGCCGGGGACGAGCCGCCCGCGGTGGCCGTGGTGCTCAACGAGACGGTGCTGCGCCGCCAGGTCGGCGGCTGCGCCGTGATGCACAAGCAGCTCGCGCACCTGCGCGACCTCACCGAGCGGCCGAACATCACCGTGCAGGTGCTGCCGTTCGGCGCCGGCGCGCACGCGGCGATGGGCACCTCGTTCCAGCTGCTGCACTACGAGCAGCCCGCACCGGGGCGGCTCGTCTACATCGAGCACCTCAGCAACGCCGACTACCTCGACGGACCGGCGCAGACCGAGTGGTACGACACCGCGTTCGCCCGGCTCCGGGCGGCGGCGCTGAGCCCCGGCGACACCGCCACCCTGCTCGACGAAGTCCGCTGACCCGGCGGTCCGGCGACGACGGCGACCGGAGCCGTCCGCGACGCGTGCGCAAGAATGATCCCGCGGCGACGGGGAAGATCTTTCTTGAGGACGGTGTCGTGGAGCCCAGCAGCCCGATCCGTGCACCAGGGGAAGCGCGACGCCCCCTCGACGAGCTGACCGCTCCCGCGGCCCGCCGCGCCAGGTGGATCGCGCACGTGGTGGCGCTGCTACTCGGCGTCGCCGGGCTGTGCTGCGCGCTGGCCCTGCCGTTCGCCCCGGTGTGGGCCGACCGCACCGAGGTGAGCTGGCCCGCCGCCGACGAACCCGCGGTGTCCACCACCGCGCTGTTCGCCCCGTACCGCCCCGCCGAGTTCACCGCGACCGTCCCGTGCCGCGCGCTGCGGGCCGCGCTGGACCGGCCGGAGCCGGTGCTGCTGCTGGCCACCACCCCGCCCGGCAGCGAGCGCGACGGGCTGGTGCTGCGCACCGAGGACGGCGCCCCGGACCTGGTGCTCGGCGAACGCGCCGTCCCGCTGCCGCCGCTGCCCGCGGACTGCGACCTCACCGTGCGCGCCGACGCGCAGCGGACCGAGGTCGTGGTCGGCGGGCTGCCCGCGATCGTGCTGCCGGACGTGCCCGCGCCGGAGATCTTCGCGTTCCGCACCGGCCTCGCTCCTGAGCAGGCGGCCGAGCTGTCGGTCACCGCCCGCGCCCACACCTGGTTCGAGACCGCGCCGAGCTCGCTGAAGCTGTCGCTGATCGGGGCGGCGCTCCTGCTGGCCGCGTCCTCGCTGCTGCTGCTCGTCGCGCATACCCCGCCGACCTGGGCCGCGATCCGGCGAGCAGTGCTCGATCGCATCCGCTTCAACACGGCGGCATTACTACTCGTTGATGCCGCGGTGGCGGCGGTGCTGGCGTGCTGGCTGGTCATCGGGCCGATCAGCGATGACGACGGCTTCGCGATGCTGACCATCCGCAACCACGCGGCGACCGGGGACATCGGCAACTTCTACCGCTGGTTCAACGCTTCCGAGGCACCGTTCACGCTGGTGCAGCACCTGATGCGCTGGGTGTCCGAGCACAGCCTCGCGCCCGCGTGGCTGCGGGTGCCGAGCGTCGTCGCCGGGATGCTCACCTGGCTGGTGCTGGCGCACGGCATCGTCGCCCCGCTGTGCCGCGGCGTCCGGCGGGTGCCGGTGCACCTGCTGAGCGCGGTGTTCTTCCTCGCCTGCTGGTTGCCGTTCGACCTCGGCATCCGGCCGGAGGCGTTCGTGGCGCTCGGCACCGCCGCCGTCGTCGCGCTGCTGCTGCGGGCCACCGCGCCGACGGCGCGGGCCCCGTTCGGCCCGCTCGGCGCGGCGGCGCTGCTGACCGGGCTGACCGTCGCCGTCACGCCCACCGGGGTGGCGGCGCTGCTGATCGTGCTGGCGTTCGCACCGCGGATCCGGCGGGTGCTGGTCGTGCAGGGGGCGCTGCCGCGCTGGATCACCGTGCCGACGCGGACCGCGCTGCTGTGCTGCCTCGGCTCGGTCGGGGTGGTGGCGATGTTCGCCGACTCCACCTGGACCGGGTTCCGCCGGGCCACCGAGATCCACGAGGAGTTCGGGCCGAGCCTCGGCTGGTACCAGGAGATCGACCGGTACGCGGAGCTGCTGGGCACCACCACCTGGGGGACGGCGAGCAAGCGGTTGGCGGTGCTGCTGGCGATCGCGGCCGTGCTGCTGGCGTCCGCGGCGGTGCTGCGGCGGCTGCACCGGGCGGTGCGGATGCCGGAGCTGCCGCTGCTGGTCGGCGCGGTGGTGGCGGTGTTCGCGACGCTGTGGCTGACGCCGTCGAAGTGGACGCACCACTTCGGCGCGCTCGCCGGGGTGGCGCCCGCGCTGCTGGCCGCGACCGTGGTGCTGCTGGCCAGGGTGGGGGCGTTGCCGGGCGCGAAGCGCGAATCCCGGCAGCTCGGCGTCGCGGGCGCGGTCGGTGGCGCGGTGCTGGCGGCGCTGGCGTTCACCGGGCCCAACTCGTGGTGGCAGTACTCGGACTTCGGGGTGGCGTGGTCGGACACCGCGGTGCGGCCGCTGGGGCTGCCGTTGGACGGTCCGCTGCCGTGGCTGCTGCTGGCCGCGGTGATCGGTCTGCTCGGGTTCGGGCTGGTGCGGATGCGGGCGCTCGCCGGGGCGTGGACGCTGCCCGCCTCGGCGCTGTTCACCCTGTCGGCGCTGGTGATGGTGGTGGTGCTGCTCGGGTCGTTCGCGCAGGCACCGGCGCAGGCGGGCGCGTTCTCGGTGGGCCGCTCCAGCTGGGACAGCGTGCGGGCCCGCAGCTGCGGCATCGAGAACGAGGTGGAGACGCTGCCGCTGGCCGAGGACGGCGCGCTGCGGCTCGTCGACGGCCCGCTCGACGACACCGGCGCCGAGGCGGAGACCGGCACGCCGCCGACCGGCGACGACGGGGACGGCCAGCCCCCGGCCACCGCCTTCGCCGCGAACCGCGAACGCCCCGGCCGCCCGCCGCAGGAACCGCTGCTGCGCCGCGAACCCGGCGAGCTCGCGCTGCGCCCCACCGGCGCCGAAGCCGAACCCACCGACGCGAGCCCGCTGATGTGGGACAGCCTCCGCGACGGCCCCGCCACCACCGGCGAGGTCACCACCGGCTGGTTCGAGCTGCCCGCGCTGCGCCCCGGGCAGGAGCTGTCGGTGTGGGTCGCCGGCCGCCCCGAGCAGGGCAACGAGCTGGCGCTCCAGTTCGGCGGCCGCACCGGGGACGAGGTGCGCGAGCTCGGTTCCCGCGCGCTGCGCGACACCCCGCCCCGGCAGCTGCCCTACGAGGACCCGCGGAAGGGCCGGCCCGTCGACTGGCGGGACTTCGGCTCCTGGCGGCTGATCACCGTCACCGCCGCCGACCTGCCCGCGCGCGCCGACCGGGTCCGGCTGCACGCCGTGGACACCACCACCGACGAGCAGGGCTGGCTCGCGTTCAGCGGTCCCGCGGTGCGCGACGTGGTGCCGCTGCGCGACGTGCTCGACGGCGGGATCCCGGCGCTGGTCGACTGGCCGATCAGCTTCCTGTTCCCCTGCTACTTCGACTACCCGCGCGTCTCGCACGGCACCGCGGACAGCCCCGGCCTGCTCATCACCCCGCCCGCCGGGGAGGGCTCGATGGCGTTCGACCCGTCCTACGGCGGGGTGTTCACCGGTGTGCTCGGCCAATCCCGGCGGCTGGAGACGCCGAGCAGGCTGCGCGGCGACCCCGGGTTCGTCTGGGGGCACGTGCTGTCGGTGCGCTACGACCTGGACCGCGACGCCTACGACCAGCGCACCCGCCGGGTGTTGCAGGGCGGCGCGGACGGCGACGGCGCCTACCCCTTCGAAGAAGGCGATCTGCACCCGTGACCGCGAACATCACCGGACCGGTGGATAACGATCACGCGATGCCGGTGCCCAGCGGTGGTCCGATGCGGAAAACTCGGGTGCGCCGGGCACCCCGAGCCGTTCCCCGCCCGGACGAACCGCGCCGGATCGCCCGACCGACGGGCAACCGATCCGCCGAGCGCGGCGTCCACGCGAAGCGAGGACGGTGACGAGGGGGAGTCAGGTGGCCGAGACGATCAGCCGAGCAGTGCCGGTGCCCTCGCCAGACCGGCGGACCGAGGAGGCGGCCACGGGTTCGCTCATCTCCTACGTGCTGCCGGTGTACGACGAGCAGGACGGCCTGCGCCGGTTCCACCGGGAACTGCTCGCCGCCACCGCGACCCGGCCCGACCTGGAGTACGAGTTCATCTACGTCAACGACGGTTCCCGGGACGGTTCGCTGCAGGTGCTGCGGGAGCTCGCCGAGGCCGACCCGCGGGTGCGGGTGCTGGACTTCGCCCGCAACTTCGGCCACCAGATCGCCATCACCGCCGGGCTGGACCACGCCGAGGGCGACGCGGTGGTCGTGATGGACACCGACCTGCAGGACCCGCCCGCGGTGAGCATCGAGATGATCGACGCGTGGCGCGGCGGCGCCGAGATCGTGTCCGCGCGGCGGCGGACCCGGCGCGACACCCGGTTCAAGCGGCTCACCGCGCACTCGTACTACCGGCTGCTGCACAACCTGGCCGAAGTGGACATCCCGGTGGACACCGGCGACTTCCGGCTGCTGGACCGGCGCGCCGCCGAGGAGCTGCGCGGGTTCCGGGAGCGCAGCCGGTTCATCCGCGGCATGGTCGCCTCGATGGGGTTCCAGCAGACCGAGGTGCTGTTCGACCGGAACGAGCGGGCCGCGGGCGAGACGAAGTACCCGCTGCGCAAGATGGTGCGGCTCGCCGCCGACGGCGTCACCGGGTTCTCCACCGCACCGCTGAAGCTGATCACCCGCATCGGGTTCCTGAGCCTCGGGCTGGCCGCGCTGGGCATCCTCTACGCGGTGGCGCTGCGGCTGTTCTTCCCGCAGATCACCGTCTCCGGCTGGACGATGATCATGGTGGTGATGCTGTTCCTCGGCGGGGTGCAGATGCTCTCGCTCGGCGTGATCGGCAGCTACATCGGACGGATCTACGACGAGGTGCGCCAGCGCCCGCTCTACATCGTGCGCAAGGTGATCCGGCATGACGGGGGTTGAGCAGCGCCGGCTGCCGAGGCCGAGCCGCGCCCTGGTGCTGTACGGGATCATCGGCGTCAGCGGCGTCACCCTCGACTACCTGGTGTTCCTGCTGCTGTTCAACACCTGCGGGCTGCACGAGCAGCTCGCGAACGCGATCAGCACCAGCGTCGGCATCGCGAACAACTTCGCGCTCAACGCCCGGCTGAACTTCCGCACCCGGGACCGGCTGCTGGTCCGCTTCGCCCGGTTCTACAGCGTCGGCCTGGCGGGCATGGCGGTGACGTTCCTGCTGCTGCACCTGGGTTCCGGGCTGCTCGGGGTGACGCCGAACCTGGTGAAGGCGGCCGCGATCCCGCTGGTCGTGCTGCTGCAATACCTGATCAACAAGAGATGGAGTTTCGGATGAAGCTGGGTGTCGTGGGCGCCGGGGCCACCGGTCTGACCGCCGCGTTCGACGCGGTGAAGGCCGGCCACGACGTCACCGTGCTGGAGGCCTCCGCCGAGCTCGGCGGGCTCGCGGCCTCCATCGAGGTCGGCGGCACCCCGCTGGAGCGCTTCTACCACCACAGCTTCAAGACCGACCGGGCGATGATCGACCTGATCACCGAGCTCGGCCTGGCCGACGACCTGCGGTTCCACTCCCCCAGCACCGGCGTGTACCTGGACGGCGAGCTGCACCCGTTCGGCACCCCGCTGGAGATGCTGCGGTTCCCGAAGTTCTCGCTGCTCGACCGGCTGCGGTTCGGCGCCAGCTCCGCCGCGCTCAAAGCGGTCCGCGACGGTTCCCGGTTCGGGTCGGTGCGCGCCCTCGACTGGATGCGCCGCTGGGCCGGGCCGCGGGTCACCGGGACCATCTGGGAACCGCTGCTGACCGGCAAGTTCGGCGACCGCGCCGAGCAGGTGTCGATGGCGTGGCTGTGGGCGCGGATCCACTACCGCACCTTCGAGCTCGGCTACGTGCACGGCGGGTTCCAGAAGGTGTACCGGGCGCTGCTGGACGCGGTGACCGAACGCGGCGGCCGCGTCGAGTTCGACAAGCCCGTGGTCTCCGTCCGCCAGCCGAACTCGGTGGAGGTGAAGACCGCCGACGGCACCGCCTACGAGTTCGACCGGCTCGTCGTCACCGTCCCGCAACCGGTGTTCGCGAAGGCCGCCGAGATCGAATCCGACGACGTGCTGTGGCGCAACCAGTACCTGGGCGCCACCTGCTTCGTGCTGGAGTGCGACCGCAGCGTCATCCCGTACTACTGGCTCAACATCAACGACACCGATTTCCCGTTCCTCGCCGTCGTCGAGCACACCAACATGGTCGACCGCGCCGAGTACGGCGGGCGGCACGTCGTCTACGTCGGCAACTACGTGCCGCGGGACGACTGGCGGTTCACCACCGAACCCTCGGAGCTGCTGGCGCGCTACGTCCCGTGGCTGCGGAAGCTGAACCCGGAGTTCGACGAGTCGTGGATCCAGGACTGGCACTTCTCCAAGGCCGGGTTCGCGCAACCGGTCGTCACGCCCGAGTACCGGGACCTGATCCCGCCGCACGCCACCTCGATGCCGGGGGTCGTGCTGGCCACCATGTCGCAGATCTACCCGCAGGACCGCGGCCAGAGCTACGCGGTGCGGATGGCCCACGACGTCATCCGCGACCTCGGCCTGGACCGGCCCTAGAACGGCGGAACGCCCCCGGCGGGCACCGGGGGCGTTCCGAGATCGGGTTCGATCAGAGGTAGTACGCGAGGAACAGGCAGCCCGCGAGCACGGCTCCGAGGACCAGCAGCACCTTGTCCTTCAGCGCCACCTCCTCCGGCTCGCCCGCGACGCCCTTGTCCACGTCCACCGCGTACCGCAGGATCGCGATCACCATCGGGATGATCGAGATGATGCCCCAGCGGGACTGCTCGATCTCGCGGATGTCGTACGCCCACAGGCAGTACGTCATGATCGTGATCGCGGCCGCGATGGCCCACACGAACCGCAGGTACGACGGCGAGTACGCCTTCAGCGACTTGCGGATCTTCGCGCCGGTCTCGGCCGCCAGCTTCACCTCGGCGTAGCGCTTGCCCGCCACCATGAACAGCGAGCCGAACGCCACCACGATGTAGAACCACTGGGTGATCTCCAGCCCGGCCGCGGCGCCACCGGCGACCGCGCGCAGCAGGAACCCGGAGGCCACGATGCACAGGTCGATCACCGGCTGGTGCTTCAGGCCGAAGCAGTAGCCCAGCTGCACCGCGATGTACACGGCCATCACCGTGAACAGCCCGAAGCTCACCACGCCGGAGATGGCCAGCGAGCCGCCGAGCAGCAGCACCGCCACCACCCAGGCGATCGGCACCGGGATGAGGCCCGCCGCGATCGGCCGGTTCCGCTTGGTCGGGTGCTGGCGGTCCGACTCGACGTCGATGGCGTCGTTGATGAAGTAGATGCCCGATGCGGCCATCGAGAACACCACGAACGCCAGGGCGGCGTCGAGCACGACGTCGGTGTTGAGCAGCGCGCCCGCGGTGAACGGGGCGGCCAGCACCAGGACGTTCTTGACCCACTGCTTCGGGCGCAGCTCCTTGATCAGGCCGCTGATCAGGCCCGCCGGAGTACCCGCCTTCGCGGTCACCTTCGCGTGGTAGGCGTCGGAGGACTTGTCCTTCTCGTCCCCGGCCTTCGCCTCGGACTCCTCCAGCGCGGCGGCGCTGCCACCCGCCTCGGAGCCGATGGACCCCTCGGCGTCGGCCTCGACCTCGCGCACCTGCTCGGCGTCCGTCTCGACGGGAGCCTTCGCGCCGTTCCCGGCGGAGTTCTCCGTCCCGCCGTCCACCTCGGTCTTCGCCGCGGCCTCGTCGATCCCGCCTTCGGGTTCGCTGACGGTCGCGCCGGTCTCGTTCTTGTCAGCCACGGTTCCTCCGCCGTCTCGTGAACCGCCGGACGCCCAGCGCCGCGGCACCGCCGAGCGCTGAACCGGCGAGAACGTCGCTCGGGTAATGAACCCCCAGGACCATCCGGCTGACCATCATCGGCGGCACCAGCGCCGGGGTCAGCCGCTTGCCCAGCAGACCGCCGTAGAGCACGGCGGCCGTCGTCGTCGATGTCGCGTGCGAGGACGGGAAGCTGAGCTTGCTCGGCGTTCCGACCAGCACCTTCACCTGCGGGTCACCGGGCCGGCTGCGCCGCACGACCCGCTTCACCCCGATGGACGCCCCGTGCGCGAAGGCGACGCCGGCCGCGGCCGCGACCCACTCGCCGCGCCGCTTGCGGTCCACCAGCGCACCCACGGCGCCGATCGCCAGCCAGCCTGCCGCGTGCTCGCCGAACAGCGACATCGCGCGGGCCGCCTTGACCACCGGCGGCTTGGCCAGCGCGCCCTGCACCTTGCGCAGGACGAGCGTCTCGGTGGTGACTTCCGGCATCGGTTCCTCGGTGCCGGGGATGAACTCCCGCTCCGCGGCGCTGGACGCGCCGGGAGTCGTCGTAGTCGGTTCAGCAGCCACTTCGTCTCCGGGGTCGGGGCACACAGGTCACGGGGTCGATCACTTCTCGTCGAAGACCTGTTTCCAGGACTCCGGGCTGGTCAGCTCGGGCAGCGCCGCGCGGTAGACCTCGCGCAGCCGCGGCCACTCGCGGGCCAGCTTGCGGTAGTTCGCCAGGGCGCGGAGCCCGAGCCTGCGGAACTCCTCCGGGTCGCGGCGCCGGAACGACACCCCGCTGCCGTCGGCGTTGGACACGGTCGCGCTGTCCAGCGCGCCGAGCAGGAACCAGCGGGCGCTGTCGGCCGGGATGTTCAGCTGCGGCCGCTCGCCCGCCGCCTGGTCGGGTTCCTTGAGGTTGTGCAGCAGCGCCTTCGACGCCCGCGCCGCGATGACCGCCGGGTTCACCGGCGGCTTCAGCAGGCCCTCCGCCATGATCGGGTCCGCCGAGGGCGGCGGGAACTCGCGCGCCGAGGGCAGCGTCTTCGCGTCGTCGTAGTCCTTGCGCAGCTCCAGCACGTCCGGGCGGGCCGTGCGCAGCGAGTCGAACAGCTCGCCCGGTCCGGCCAGGAAGTCCTCGATGGCCTTCTGCTGCACCGCCACCGTGGAGTACTCCATCGACAGCAGGTGCCGCAGGGTCAGCTTCAGGCCCTGCTTGACCAGGACCTGCCGCACCTCTTCCGGGCTGTGCAGCGCGGCCATCACCAGCCGGTTGCGGGTGTGGAAGTAGGCGGTCCAGTCCGTGGCGTCGTTCTTGTCCGTCCACGGCATGTGCCACACCGCCGCGCCCGGCAGCGTCACCGTCGGGTAGCCGTGCGCGCCGGCGCGCAACGAGTACTCCGAGTCGTCGAACTTGATGAACAGCGGCAGCGGCAGCCCGGAGTTCTCGATGACCTCACGCGGGAACAGGCACATCCACCAGCCGTTGTAGTTCGCGTCGATCCGCTTGTGCAGCTTCTTGCTCTTGCGCAGCGGGGTCTTCGCGAAGTCGTAGTCGGTGACCGCGCCCGGCGCGGGGCGCCAGATGCCGACGCCGACGTCGACGACCTCGCCCATGCTGTGCAGCCGCGAGCGGGCCTGCAGGTTCAGCATGTGGCCGCCGACGATCACCGGGTGGGAGGCGGCGCGGGCGAACGCGTTGGCGCGCAGCACGCCGTCCGGCTCCAGCGCGATGTCGTCGTCCATGAGCAGGACCTGCTCGGCGTCCGAGTTGTGCACGCCCTCGTACATGACGCGGGTGAAGCCGCCGGAGCCGCCGATGTTGGCCTGCTCGATCACCTGCAGCTTGTCGCCGAGCCGCTCGGCCGCCAGCTCGAAGCCCTCGGTGTCGCGGATCTTCTGACCGCCCTGGTCGGCGACGACGACCTTCTCCACCACGGCCATGACCTCGGGGTCCTCGCCCAGGGTCTGCAGCGCCACGACGCAGTCGGCCGGGCGGATCGTGGTGGTGCCCACGACGACCCGCTGCCGCGGCAGCTCGACGTCGGTGGTCCAGGCCGCCTCGTCGACCTCCAGCGCGCTGTCGTTGGTGAACAGGTCGAACCAGATCCAGCCGCCGTCCTCGAACGGCTTCAGCGAGACCCGGAACTCCAGCCACGTCCAGGACTTCGGGCTGGCGACCGGCGCACCTTCCAGGTGCACGCTGTCGCCGTTGGCCTTCGAGCGGTAGACGTCGAGCCGACCGGCCCCCTTGACCTTCAGCCGCAGCACCACCTCGTCGACCTTCGTCCACCGCTTCCAGTAGCTGGCGGGGAAGGCGTTGAAGTAGGACGCCAGCGAGATCTTGGAGTGCGCGGGCACCTTGATCGAGCGCCGGGACACCACCGTGGTGGTGCCGGTCTGCGGCTCGTCGATGTAGAGCGCGCGCACGTCCAGCGGGTCCTCACCACGCGGGAAGACCACGCGTTGCAGCACCTGCTCGGGAGCCACCTTGCGGCTCTTCGAGCGGGTGGCGGCCGCCTCACCGGTCTTGCTCTCGGCCGCGGTCGCGGTCCCGGCGCGCTTGGTGGCGGCCGCGGACTCGTCGGGGGTCCGGTCGGTCACGTCAATCCTCCAGCGAGCCGTCCAGGAGGCGGCCCTCGGTGAAATAGGGGGTGAGCTTGTTGTCGAACATGCTCAACGCCGAGCCGATCGCCATGTGCATATCGAGGTACTTGTAGGTGCCCAGCCGGCCGCCGAAGAGCACCTTGCGCTCCTTGGCCTCGGCCTTCGCCTTCTCGCGGTACGCCTCGAGCTTCGCCCGGTCGTCGCCGGTGTTGATCGGGTAGTACGGCTCGTCGCCGTGCTCGGCGAACCGCGAGTACTCCCGGACGATCACCGTCTTGTCCTTCGGGTGCCGGTCCTCCCGCTCGGGGTGGAAGTGCCGGAACTCGTGGATCCGGGTGTAGGGCACGTCCTCGTCCGCGTAGTTCATCACCGGCGTGCCCTGGTAGTCGCCGGTCGGCACGACCTCGGACTCGAAGTCGAGGGTGCGCCAGCCCAGCTCGCCCTCCGAGTAGTCGAAGTAGCGGTCCAGCGGGCCGGTGTACACCACGGGCACGTCGGCCGGGAGCTCGGCGCGGACGTCGAAGTAGTCCGTGCTGAGCTGGACCTCGATGTTCGGGTGCTCCGCCATCTTCTCCAGCCAGGCGGTGTAGCCGTCGACCGGAAGACCCTCGTAGGTGTCGTTGAAGTAGCGGTTGTTGAAGTTGTAGCGGACCGGCAGCCGGGTGATGTTCGCGGCGGGCAGCTGCTTCGGGTCGGTCTGCCACTGCTTGGCCGTGTAGCCGCGCACGAACGCGTCGTACAGCGGACGGCCGATCAGGGAGATCGCCTTCTCCTCCAGGTTCTGGGCGTCGGCGGTCTTGATCTCCGCCGCCTGCTCCGCGACCAGCGCCTTGGCCTCGTCCGGGGAGAACGCGCGACCGAAGAACTGGCACAGCAGGCCCAAGTTCATCGGGAACGAGTAAATCTGTCCCTCATGCCGGGTGAACACCCGGTGCTGGTAATCGGTGAAATCCGTGAACCGGTTCACGTACTCCCACACCCGCTTGTTCGAGGTGTGGAACAGGTGCGCGCCATAGCGGTGCACCTCGATACCGGTTTCCGGTTCCGGTTCCGAATAGGCGTTTCCGCCGATGTGGTCACGTCGGTCCAGCACCAGCACCCGCTTGTCCAGCTGGGTGGCGGCGCGCTCTGCGATCGTCAGTCCGAAGAATCCGGAGCCAACAACGATCAGGTCATAGCCTGCGAAGCTCACAGCCGTCGAGGGTAGCGGCCAGCCGACGGGGCCCGGGAACCGCGTTGAGGTTCCCGTCCCGATTCAACTACATCACGTGTTTTCGCTGGCCATCCGGGTGGCGCTGAGTCCGATCAAGACCGATCGTGCAGCACGAACAGTGACACTTCGCGACTCTCCGGAGTCGTCGCGACGATCGGTGTCGCTCAGCGCGGTGACGGGACCGGCGAGTCGGATTCGGTAGCATCGCCGCGGCCCGCTCCCGGACCTGGAAGGTGATCTGCAGCGTGACCAAGGTCCGAGACGGCCGGTACCTGCTGGTGGCGGCGATCGTCCTGGAAGCGCTGGCGATCTGGTTCGTGCACTGGATCGACACCCGCGGCTACATGGACACCGAGATTTACCGGCTCGGTGCCCGAGCGTGGCTGAACGGTTACGAGATCTACGGCGACCTGACTCCGGAATCCCCGGACAGCACCACCCTGCCGTTCATCTACCCGCCGTTCGCGGCGATCGTCTTCACCCCGCTGTGGTGGTTGTCCGGCGATGCCGCCGTCGTCGTGGTCTCGGTGCTCTCGCACCTGTCGATCCTGGTGACCGCGTATTCGTTCGCGCGCTCTTCGCCCTACCTCGCGCCGAACGCCGGGTCGGTGGCGGTGGCCACCGCGGTCGCCCTGCCGGTCATGACGATCATCGAGCCGACGCGGGACACGGTGAACTACGGGCAGGTCAACCTGCTGCTGATGGGCCTGGTCGCCGCCGACTGCCTGCTGCCGCGCACCCGGTGGCCGCGCGGGCTGCTGGTCGGGATCGCCGCCGCCATCAAGCTCACCCCGCTCGGCTTCCTGCTGCTGTTCCTGCTGCGCAAGGACTTCCGGGCCATGTCGGTCGCGGCCGTCACGTTCGCCGGGACGGTGTTGCTGGGGCTGCTGGCGGCGCCGGACGACTCGGCGGACTGGTGGCTGGACAAGATGTTCTCCACCGGCGAGGACATCGGCGCGGTGTACGCCGGGAACCAGACGCTGCGCAGCCTGCTCGCCAAGCAGGACATCACCGGGACGGCGCTGGACTCGCTGTGGATCGCCGGGTCGCTCGTGCTGCTGGTGCTCGCCGTGCTGGGGATGCGGTACGCGCTGCGCACCCGGAACGTGCCGCTGGCGCTGGTGGTCAACGCGGTGCTGGTGCTGCTGATCTCGCCGATCTCCTGGTCGCACCACTGGGTGTGGGCCGGGCCGGCGCTGGTGCTCGTGCTCGCGATGGCCTGGCGGCACCGCTGGTACGGGATCGCGATGTACGCGGGGCTGTGCGCGCTGGCGGTGCTGGTCGCGCCGCACTGGTACCTGCCCAACACCGGGGACCGGGAGCTGCGGTGGACGTTCTCGCAGCAGGTCGTGGGCGGTTCCTACGCGCTGCTGGGCATCGGCTTCCTCATCGCCTGCGCGGCCGCGCACCTGCTGCACCGGCAGCGGACCGCGGCGGAACCGGCCGCCGAACGGGTCGGCAGCGGGGTCTAGCCAGGACGCCGTGTCCGCCTCCCCAGCCCGAACACGGCGCTCCGAACGTTCATCAGATCTTCACGCCGCCCGCGGCGGCGCCCGGTCAGCGGGTCACGGCCACCAGCGCTCCAGCACCTGCGCGACCCCGTCCTGCCCGTTGCAGCCGGTGACCTCGTCGGCGATCTCCAGCACCCCCGGGTGCGCGTTGCGCATCGCCACGCCGTGGCCCACCCAGTCCAGCATCGGGATGTCGTTGGGCATGTCGCCGAAGCCGATCACCTCGTCCGGCGGGACGCCGAGCTTCTCGGCCACCGCCGCGAGGCCGCTGCCCTTGTCCACCCCCGGCGCGGACAGCTCGACCGGGCCGCCGCCCATCGAGCAGGTCAGGCACAACCGGGGCCCCAGCACCTCCTCGACGGCGGGCACCAGGTCGGTGCTGCGGTCCTCGTGCAGCACCATCAGCTTCACCGCGGGCCGGTCGAACAGCTCCGAGCGCTCCACCACCCGGATGTCCCGGTTCGGCCAGACCCGGTGGAACCCGGCCTCGGCGAGGAACTGCTCGGCCACGTCGTCCCGGGCCCGGCCGGTGGAGCGCTCCACCGCGAACGTGCAGCCGGGCAGCGCCTCGCGCAGCTCGCGGGCCGCGTCGCGCAGCTGCTCCGGTTCCATCTCGGTGCGGTGCAGCACCCGGTCGGATTCGGCGTCGTAGAGCACCGCGCCGTTCGAGCACACCGCGATCCCGGCCACGCCGAGACCATCCACTATCTGCGGCACCCATCGTGGTGGCCTTCCGGTGACCAGCACGAACGGGGTGTCGTCCACGACGGCGCGCACGGTGCGCGCCGTCCGCTCGCTGACCTGGACCGACGGGTCCAGCAGCGTTCCGTCCACATCGGATGCGACTAGCGCGGGTTTGTTCACCCGGGACATGCTGGCGAGACCGCGCACGAGCCGGGGCTCGATTAATCCGGCTTCACCTGACAGTGTGGATCTTTCCGTCGGCCGGGGAGCACTCGGACGGGCGGCAGGCACGAAACCTGGTCAAGAGCCCGCACAGGGTCGAACCCGTCCGGGTGGTACCGATACGGTCAGCGGTGTGCGCGTTGGGATTGTGATACTGCCCGAACACCGGTGGTGGGCCGCGGAGCCGCTGTGGCGGATGGCCGAGGAGTACGGCTTCGCCCACGCCTGGACCTACGATCACCTGGGCTGGCGGTCGCTGGTCGACAAACCCTGGTTCGACGCGGTGCCCACGCTCACCGCGGCGGCGACCGTGACCTCCACGATCCGGCTGGGCACCCTGGTGGCCTCGCCGAACTTCCGGCACCCGGTGCACTTCGCCCGGGAGATCACCGCGCTCGACGACATCTCCGACGGCCGGATCACGCTCGGCATCGGTGCGGGCGGGTCCGGCTTCGACACCGCGGTGCTCGGCGGGCAGCCGCTCGCCCCCGCCGCCCGGACCGAGCGGTTCGAGGAGTTCGTCGAGCTGCTCGACAAGATCCTCACCCAGGACAACACCAGCTGGTACGGCGAGCACTACACCGCCGTGGAAGCCCGCCGCGCCCCCGGCTGCGTGCAGCTGCCGCGCCTGCCGTTCGTCATCGCCGCGAACGGGCCGCGCGCGATGCGGCTCGCCGCCCGCTACGGGCAGGGCTGGGTGACCACCGGCAGCGGCGGGGACGACGTCGAGGCCTGGTGGCGCGGCGTGGCCGAGCTGACCAAGAAGTTCGACGACGCGCTGGCCGCCGAGGGCAAGGCCCCGGCACGCGTCCACCGCTACCTGCAGGCGGACGCGGCACCGGCGTACTCGATGAGCAGCGTGGAGTACTTCAAGGAGGTCGTGGGCCGGGCCGCCGAGCTCGGCTTCACCGACGTCGTGACGCACTGGCCGCGCACCGATTCGCCCTACGAGGGGACCGAGTCGACGGTCGAGGAGATCGCCTCCGAGGTCCTCCCCGAGCTCTGACCCGCGAGGCAGGCGGCCCGTCCGGAACGGCCCCCCCGGACCGCTACGCGGGCGGGTCCGTGGTGAGCAGGGTGGCGCCCACCGCCAGGAACTCGGCGGGCTCGCCGCCGGGCACCACCAACCGGTGCGCCACCGTCGCGCCGAAGCTGGCGCTGTCCCCGGCCCGCAACGTCACCGAATCCTGCTCGAACTCGACGCGCAGCTCCCCGCTGAGCACGTACAACCAGTCGTGCCCCTCGTGCTGCACCGGCCGCACCCCGACGCTCGTCGGGTCCAGCCGGTAGCGCGCCGCGTACATCCCGGGCAGCACCGAGCGGGGCGTGAGCACCTGCACGGCGAGGTCACCGGATTCGACGGTGGGCACCTCGTCGCCGCGCATCACGACCGCGGCCGGGCCGGGCACCGCGTCGGTGAACAGTTCGGGGAGCGCCACGTCCAGCGCTCCGGCGAGCGCGGTGAGCTCCGGAAGCGTCGGCGTCGCCGCCTCGTCCTCGACGGCCGCGAGCCGCTCCGCGGTGAGCCGCGCGGCCTGGGCCAGTCCGGTCCCGGGCAGCCCGCGCTCGGCGCGCAACCGGCGGATCCGCTCGCCGATGCCCGCCAGGCCCCGGGCGTCCGCGCCGTCGCCGGGCGCGCTCTGTCGTTCAGCTGAAGGATCCGCCACGCCCACCACCATAGGCGCTGGTCCCCCGCGCATCCCGGCACCGAGCTCCGCGTGCCGGTGTGGGCGCGGGCACGCCCGGGTAGGCCGGGCGGAGGAGGTGCCGACATGTCCGAACGGTCCACCGCCCGCGCGCTGGTGCGCGAAGCGGGCACCACCTACGCGGAGCAGGCGGGCATAGCGCTCGCCGACAAGCCGTCCCCGCTGTACCGGTTGCTGGTGCTGTCGGTGCTGCTGTCCACCCGGATCAAGGCCGAGATCGCGGTGGCCGCGGCCCGGGAGCTCGGCGAGTTCCCCACCGCGGAGCGGATGCGGGACTCGACGTGGCAGCAGCGGGTGGACGCGCTGGGCCGCGGGCACTACGTGCGCTACGACGAGAGCACGGCCACGGCGCTCGGCCGCGGCGCCGAGCTGGTGCTGGACCGCTACCGGGGCGACCTGCGCCGGTTGCGGGCCGCTGCGGACGGGGACCCGGCGGAGGTGCAGCGGCTGCTGCGCGAGGTGCCGAGCCTCGGCCCGGTCGGCGCGCACATCTTCTGCCGGGAGGCGCAGGCGGTGTGGCCGGAGCTGCGCCCCCACTTCGACGCGAAGGCGCTCTCCGGCGCCGAGAAGGCCGGGTTGCCCGCGGACGCGCACCGGCTGGGCGAGCTGGTGCCCGCGGACGACCACGCCCGCTTCTCCGCCGCCCTGGTGCGCATCACGCTGGAGAAGGGCCTCCTCCAGGAGATCACCGCGTCGGCCTGATCAGGCGACCGGTTCGAGCACTTCCCGGCCACCGAGGAACGGCCGCAGCGCCGCGGGCACCACCACGGAACCGTCCGGCCGCTGGTGGTTCTCCAGGATGGCCACGATCCACCGGGTGGTGGCGAGCGTGCCGTTGAGCGTGGAGGCGATGGCGTTCGGGCCGTCGGCCTCCCGGTAGCGGGTGTTGAGCCGCCGCGCCTGGAACGTGGTGCAGTTCGAGGTGGAGGTCAGCTCGCGGTAGGCCTGCTGCGACGGGATCCACGCCTCGCAGTCGAACTTCCGGGCCGCGCTCGCCCCGAGGTCGCCGGCCGCGGTGTCGATCACCCGGTACGGCACCTCGATCTTGGCGAGCATCTCCTCCTCCCACGCGAGCAGCCGCTCGTGCTCGGCGCGGGCCTCCTCCTCGCGGCAGTAGACGAACATCTCCAGCTTGTTGAACTGGTGCACGCGGATGATGCCGCGGGTGTCCTTGCCGTAGGAGCCCGCTTCGCGGCGGAAGCAGGTGGACCAGCCCGCGTAGCGCAGCGGACCGGCGGCGAGGTCGAGGATCTCGCCCGAGTGGTAGCCCGCGAGCGGGACCTCGGAGGTGCCGACCAGGTACGCGTCGTCCTCCTCCAGCCGGTACACCTCGGTGGAGTGGGAACCGAGGAAGCCGGTGCCCTCCATGATCTCCGGGCGGACCAGCACCGGCGGCACGACCAGGGTGAACCCGGCGGCGGTGGCCTGGGCGGCGGCCATGTTCAGCAGCGCCAGCTCCAGCTGGGCGCCGATGCCGGTGAGGAAGTAGAACCGGGCGCCCGCGACCTTCGCGCCGCGCTCCATGTCGAACGCGCGCAGCCCCAGGCCGAGGTCCAGGTGGTCCCGGACCTCGAAGTCGAACTCGTGCGGGGTGCCGACGTGCTTGAGCACCACGAAGTCGTCCTCGCCGCCGGGCGGGGTTTCGGGCTCGACGATGTTCGAGACCTTCTTCTGGGTGCGCAGCAGCTCGGCGTCGGACTCGGTCTGCTCGGCCTCGGCCTGCTTGACCTGGGCGGAGAGGTCCTTGGCGCGGGCCAGCAGCTCGTCGCGCTCCTCGCCCTTGGCCTTGCCGACCTGCTTGCCGAGCTGCTTCTGCTCGGCGCGCAGCGTGTCGGCTCGGGACACCGCGGACCTGCGACGCTCGTCGGCGGCGAGCAGCGCGTCCACGAGGGACGCGTCCTCACCTCGGGCGCGCTGCGAGGCGCGCACGGCCTCCGGGTCATCGCGAAGCGTCTTGAGGTCGATCACAGCAGGTGAGCCTAGCCGGTCGGCTCCCTCCGGTGCCGTCGCGGGGGCGGTGCCCGCGGCCCGTCCAGGTCATCCGGGTGGCCGGTCGGGGCGTCAGCGCTCGTGGCGGCGCCGCTGCCGGGGCCGGTCCCGGCGGACGGGGTCGCCGAGCCTGCGCCCGGTCGCCGAGCGGTAGCGCGCCCGGCGCGCGGTCTCGGCGGGGCGGCGCGGGGGTCGCTGGTCAGCGGCCTGCTCGTCGGTCGCCGGAGCGGGTTCCTCGGCCACGGCGGCGGGCTGCCCGGGGGCGTCGGCGTCGGCGGGCTCCGGCCGCTCGGCGGCGGGTTCGGCAGGGCGGTCGCCGGGTTCGGCGGGGCGGTCGCCGGGTTCGGCGGGGCGGTCGGCGGATTCGGCGGAGCGGTCCGTCGGTGCGCCCGCGGGGCGGTCGGCCGGTCCCGCGGGGTCCGCCTCCCCGGTCGCCGCCGGACCGGCCTGCTCCGCGGCGGTCGCCGCGTCGGACACGACCTCGCTGCCCGCCTGCACCGACCGCGCGGCGGCCTCGCCGGGCTCACCGACCCCGCCGCGCAGCGCGTCGTCGACGCCCGCGTCCCGCAGCACCCCGCGGGCTTCCCGCGTCAGCCCCAGCACGATCTCCGGGTTGCGGTCGATGGAGGTGAGCACCCGCTCGATGATCTCGGCGACGTGGTCGAGGCGGACCTTGAGGAACGCCTGCGCCTCGACGCCCTTGAGCTCCAGGTCCGCCCGCCCCAGCGACACGTCCGCACCCACGCTCAGGCGCAGCAGGTCGCGGATCTCCGCCTGCAGCGACACCTGGGCCCGCAGGTCCTCGACCTCCAGGTGGAGCTCCTCCACCCGCAGGGCCGGTACGTCGAGCAGCACGTCGGGCTCGACCTCGCCCGGCCGCTCAGCGGCCTGCTGCTCCGCGCGGTGCTGCTCGACCGCTTCGCGGTCCTCGTCGTCGTTCCCCGCCTGGCTGTACGGCATGCGCCCACCCCGCCGTGTCGAACCGGGCTCGCGGAGGCGCGCCGCCCCCACCCCGTTTCCCCACGAAAGCACAGGTCACGAGGTCACGCCCGGTCGGCGGGCCAGGTCAGGAGCCGGGGATGCGGTGCGGGACGAACGCGGCGCCGTCGTCGGTGATCAGGCCCGCGGTCTCCCGGATGCCGAGTCCCGCGGCGGAGTCGCCGACGACCCAGGCGCCCAGCGCGGGCCGCATCCCGTCGAACTCAGGCAGCGGGTCGAACGCCTGGTAGACGTAGCCCTCTTCGCCGTAGAAGCCGCCGGTCTCGGTCTCCCAGCCGGGCGCGACCACGGTGATGTTGTTGCCCTCCCGGCCGAGCCGCGGCTTGCGCACGTACTCGGTGAGCATGCCGGGCTGGTCCAGGAACGTCGGCAGCAGGTTCGGGTGCCCGGGGTACATCTCCCACAGCACGGCCAGCAGCGCCTTGTTGGACAGCAGCATCTTCCACAGCGGTTCGATCCACTGCGTCGCGGGCAGCGTGTGCACCGCGTGCTTGCCGAAGTCGTCGTCGACCATCCACTCCCAGGGGTAGATCTTGACGACGGAGTTCATCGGCGCCTCTTCGAGGTCGACGAAGCGCTCCAGCAGCGGCTCCCAGCCGATCTCCTCGATCACCAGGCCGACGGTGTCCATGCCCGCCTCGGCCGCGGTCTCCTGCAGGTAGGCGGAGGTGATGTTGTCCTCGCCGCTGGTGTCCGAGCCGGACCAGGTGAAGTGGACCTCGCGGGTGGCGAGCTGGTCGGCGATCTCGCCCCAGCGCTCGACCAGCTTCTCGTGGATCGAGTTCCACTGGTCGTCGCCCTCGTGGCACTCGGTCAGCCAGTTCCACTGCACGACCGCCGCTTCCAGCAACGAGGTCGGCGTGTCGGCGTTGTACTCCAGCAGCTTCGCCGGACCGGAGCCGTCGTAGCGCAGGTCGAACCGGCCGTAGAGGTGCGGATCGTTCCGCTTCCACGACTCGGCGATGTGCGGCCACACCCACTCGGGGATGCCGAAGTCCCGGTAGCGCTCGGTGGTGACCACGTGGTCCACCGCGTCCAGGCACATCGACTGGAGCAGCTCGACGTCGGCCTCCAGGGAGAGCACCTCGTCCAAGCTGAACTCGTAGTGCACGCCCTCGTCCCAGTACGGCCGCTGCGAGCCGTCGGCCGCCCGCGCCGGGGTGCCGAACACGAGACCCAGTTCCTCGACCTTGCGCTGCCAGTCCGGCCTGCGCCCGGTTGTCCTCCGCCGCACTCGTTCAGCTCCCGCTGCTGCCGCTCTTGTTGCTGATCCCGAAACCGCCGCGCTGCACCGTCTGGCCCTTGGTGTTCTTGATGTTCGCGTCGGCGGGCTTGGTGAAGTTGGGGCTCGACACCGGCTGGCCCACCGGCGGGGCCGCGGTGCCGGGCTGGGTGTAGCCGTACCGGTAGGAGTTGTACCCACCGATGCCGCCACCGGGCAGGAAGATCGGCATGAAGAACATGCCGCCGCTGTGGTACCCGCCGTGGCTCTGCACGTAGTTCTCGTCGCACATGTTCGGGTCCTGGACCGTCGTCTGGCCCTGACCCGTGGCGCAGTACTCCTGCACCGCGGTCTGCTCCTGGCTGTACGCGGAACCCGAGTAGAACGCGGCGACCAGCGCGACCACGCCGACGGTGACCCCGCCGCCGACCATCACGCGCCGCCTGGTCTGCGTCTTGCGCTCCTGCTCGGCGAGCTCGGCCTGCGCCTGCTCCTCCTGGCGCTTCTCCGCCGCGATCCGGGCTCGCTTCTCGGCGAGCGTCGGTTCCCGCGGGGTCGTCGATTCGTCCTGGAAGCGCATCCGGCCGCGAGCCCCCTGCTCACCCGGTTGCTGCACCTCGTTCGGCCGCGTCACATCGTCAGCCCCGCCCATGGGCGGCTGGTCTCTGCGGTCCGGCCCGTCCTGGTCTGCCAATGGTCTGCCATCTTCCGTCATCGCCCACTCCCAGCGGCAACACTACCCATCGCGCACCCGCGCCGGGTACGCCTCGGTAGGACGCGCGGGGACACGAATCGGTTTCAACTCGATGCGTGAGCGTTTGGGCACGGGTCCCGTGCGCCAGGCATGATGTGATCGATGGCCGAGCGCAGCGATCCCCAGAAGCACCGCCGGAAGAAGCCCAACACCCGGCTGGTGATGATCGCCGCCGCCATCGGCGGGGCACTGGTCCTGCTGATCAGCGCGCTGCTGAACACGCCCGGCCAGGGCGGCTCCGGCATCGGCGGGCCCGGCCGCGAAGGCGCCGCACCCGCCACCCCGCCGGTGTTCGAGGCCGAGGCCGGCACCTGCCTGCACTGGACGGAAGCGGACGCGGCGGACATCCGGCAGGTCAAGTGCCGCGAGCGCCACCTGTTCGAGGTCACCGGCAAGGCTGATCTCAAGGCCGACTTCGCGGGCACCGCGCCGTACCCGTCCGCGGAGCAGTGGCAGCAGCTCAAGCAGGAGCGCTGCACCGCCGTCTCGGCGCAGTACCTGCGCGGCAGGCTCGACCCGGAAGGCCGGTTCTCCGTCGGCGCGTTCACGCCCAGCGAGAAGGGCTGGGGTTCCGGGGACCGGATGCTGCACTGCGGCCTCCAGCAGCCCGGCCCGTCCGGGGAGCTGTTCGCGATCAAGGGCAAGGTCGCCGAGCAGGACCAGTCCAACACCTACGAGGTGGGCCGCTGCCTCGGCATCAACGGCACCGAGGTGTGGGACCCGGTGGACTGCGCGCAGCCGCACTCGGTGGAGGTCACCGGCGTCGTCGACCTCGGCCAGCAGTTCCCCGCCGACTACCCGGCCGAAGACGACCAGGACGGGTTCCTCGCCACCCGCTGCGGCGAGCTCGCCGCCGAGTACGCGGGCAGCCCGACCGCGGTGCAGGACAAGAAGCTCGTCCCCTACTGGGACACGCTCTCCGAGGAGAGCTGGAACGCCGGGTCGCGGCAGGTCAACTGCAAGGTCAGCGCGCAGCTGCCGGACGGCAGCGGGCTCGCGCCGATCACCGGCAGCGTCAAGGGCGACGTGCAGGTCGGCGCGGAACCGGCGCCGCAGAACACCGCCCCCATCCAGCCCGGCGTCCCCGCCTCCGGGGAGCGCTGAGCCGGTGCCGGTGGAGATGACCCGGGCCCGGTTCGACGAACTCGTCGCCGACGCGCTCGACCTCGTGCCCGAGCAGTTCGCGACCGCGATGAACAACGTGGTGGTGCTCGTCGAGGACCACAACGAGGAGGACCCGACGCTGCTCGGCCTGTACTTCGGGGTGGCGCTGACCGAGCGGGACAGCACCTACGCGGGCGTGCTGCCGGACCGGATCTCGATCTACCGGGAACCGCTGCTGGAGATGTGCGACTCGGAGGACGAGGTCGTCGACGAGGTGGCGATCACCGTGGTCCACGAGATCGCGCACCACTTCGGGGTCGACGAGGACACCCTGCACTCCCTCGGCTGGGGCTGACCGCCGACTACCTGGTTTCGAACCCTGCCCGGCGGGCCGGGTCCGTTTCGTGTCGGCGGCGGAGCCGCGGAGCCGCCGACCACGTACGCCACCCGAGCACGACGCAACAGAAGCGGAAAGGCAGGCGGGTCAGTCCGGCAGGTCGTCCCATTGGGCGCAGCGCCAACCCGTCGGCGAGGCCGAGTCGGCCTCCAGCACGATGATCCCGGTGTTCGGCAGGTAGGCCGCGCTGGAGCGCCGCGGCTCCACCTCGGGCGCCAGCCGGGCCGCCACCAGCCGCACCATCGCGCCGTGGCTGACCAGCACCACCGCGCCGGTCGTGACCTCGTCCAGCACCGGCTGGGCGGAGGCGAAGAACCGGGTGAGCGCCTGCGTGCCGGTCTCCCCGCCGGGCATCGACCGGTCCTCGCCGTGGTGCCACCCGTCGTAGATCTCGTCGAACCGCTCGCGGGCGTCGAGGTCGCCGCGGCCTTCGAGGTCGCCGACGAAGATCTCGTGGGTGCCGTCGGCGATCCGCACGTCGAGCCCGTGCCGGGTCGCCGTCGGCAGCGCCGTCTCCTGGGCGCGCAGCGCGCGGCTGGCGTGCACCGACAGCACCTTCTCGGTGCCGAGGCGCTCCGCCAGGTCCGCTGCCTGCCGCCTGCCCTGCTCGGTGAGCCCGGGGCCGGGCGGCAGCGTGTCCAGCAGGCCCGCCACGTTCGACGGGGTCTGCCCGTGGCGCACCAGCACGAGCCGGAGCCCGTCGGCGGGCGCACGCAGCACCGGGGTCATGAGGCGCCTCCTTCGCGCACGCGGGCCAGCCAGCGGGCGGACGCCTGGAACGCCTGCTCCGACACCGGGGTGGGGACGCTGGCAGGCGAGTGGTCGGCCTTCGGGTAGGAACCGAGGAACCGCACCTCGCTGCACCTGCGGTGCAGGCCGCTGAGCGCGTCCCCGACGCGGGCGTCCGCGACGTGCCCGTCCAGGTCCAGGAAGAAGCGGTACTCGCCGATCCGGTCCTTGATCGGGCGGGACTCGATGCGGCTCAGGTTGATGCCGCGCAGCGACAGCTCCAGCAGCATCTCGGTGAGCGTGCCCGGCTCGTGGGCGATCACCGCGGCGATCGAGGTGCGGTCCGCGCCGGTCGGGTCGGGCAGCGGTCCGGGCCTGCGCAGCAGCAGGAACCGGGTGACCGCGTCGGCGTTGTCGGCGACGCCCCTGGCGAGGACGTGCAGCCCGTCGAACAGCTCCACCGCCAGCGGGGAGGCGACCGCCGCATCCAGCTCCCCCGCGGCGACCTGCTCCACGGCGGCCGCGGTGGACGACGCCATCCGCACGTCGGCGTCCGGCAGGTTCGCCGCGAGCCAGCCGCGGACCTGCGCGATCGCGTGCGGGTGGCTGGCGACGGTGCGCACCTGGTCGGCGGTGACACCCGCGCGCACCAGCACGTCGAACTGCACCGACACGGTCGCCTCGCTGACCGCGATCAGCGGATCACCACCGGCCAGCGCGTCCAGCGTGGCGGGCACCGATCCCTCGACCGAGTTCTCCACCGGCACGCCCGCGGCGAGGACGTCGCCCGCGCGGAGGGCGGCGAGCGCCTGCGGCACGGACTCGTAGGGCAGCAGCTCGGCGTCGAAGCCTTCGGTGAGGATCCTGGTCGCCTGTTCGGTGAAGGTTCCGGGCGGCCCCAGGTAGGCGATGTGCGGCACGGGCACCAGCCTACGGGCCGGGTGGAACGTCCCACTCAGACCCGGACCGGTGATCATCTTTCCCCGGATGTGTGACCTACCCAATTACATTCAGTCGCCCGTTCCTGCGATGCTGTCAGTGTGACCGCGGATTCGGAGCGCTCATCGGACCGAGCGGAGCCGGAGCTGCGGGGGGTCCTCTGCGCCTTGGACGAGCCGCTGACGGCAGCGTGGCGAACCGTCGCCGCCGACCGCGACAACCTCGAAGTCCACCAGGGATCCGTGCTGGACCTGCGGGTGGACGCGGTGGTGAGCCCGGCCAACTCGTACGGCTGGATGCGCGGCGGGGTGGACGCCTTGTACTCGCGGGCCTTCCCGAACGTGGAGGAGTCGGTGCGCAGCGCCGTGCTCGCCTACCACGGCGGTGAACTGCCCGTCGGCGAGGCGCTGCTGGTGCCCACCGGTTCGCCCTGCCCCGCCTGGCTGGTCAGCTCCCCCACGATGCGCCAACCGGGTGAAGTGCTGCCCGCCGACACCGTGCACCCCTACCTGGCCGCGCGGGCCGTGCTGCGGCTGTGGGCCGCCGGGGTGCTGGAGAACGGGATGCGGGTGCGCGACGTGGTGCGCACCATCGCGCTGCCCGGGCTGGGCACCGGTGTCGGCGGCGTGGACCCGCGGCTGTGCGCGCACCAGGTCGCGGCCGCCTGGGACGAGACCTTCGCCCGCGCCGACCACGGCTGACCCACCACCGCACGAGCGAGCGCCCCACCCGGCCACCGGCCGGACGAGGCGCTCGCCGCGGGGCCTCACCGGTCTTCGGCGGGGACCCCGACCTCCTTGGCCGCGCGGTCGCGGACCGCGACCTTCGTCGGGGCGGCCTGCTCCAGGGCACCGCGGACCCGGACTTCGAGCACGCCGCGGTCGTAGTCGGCCTCGACCTGCTCACCGGTCACGCCCTTCGGCAGCCGGAAGCCGCGGCTGAACGCACCGCTGCGCAGCTCCCGCACCAGCACCCGGCTCGGCCCGGACCCGTCCGCGTCCTCGGCGGGGACCTCGGTGCGGGCGGTGCGGCTGCCGCTGATCTTGAGGGCGCCGTCGGCGACCTCGACGGACACGTCCTCGACGTCCACGCCGGGCAGGTCCAGCCGGAACACCAGGTCGGAGCCCTCGCGCAGCACGTCGGCCGCCGGGGCGTACCGCTGCTCCGCGCCGCCGCGCCCGCGGAAAGCACCGCGGACCAACGCGTCGAACTCCCGGTCCAGGCCGGCGAACTGGTCCCAGCCACGAACGGCAAGAGCCATCACTCATCACTCCTTCGTCGACTCCGGGACGTCACCGGCTCGGTTCCAGCCCGAACCGGATACCCGGTCACTGCGGTTGCATGAGTGCCAACGGCTCAACTTTGCGGATTGTTCCCGGCGCAGCGAACCTCTTTCCGGCGGCTCCGGTTGCAAGATCGATTCCACGCCGGGGCGGCGTCCGCTCGGCGCGGTACCGTCGGGGTCGCGTCCAACTAGGAGGTACCCATGCTGATCCGCCGCCTGGCCCGCCCGCTGCTCGCCGCGATCTTCATCAGCGGCGGCATCAACGCCCTGCGGGACGCCGAAGGACACTCCAAGGCCGCGGCGCCCTTCCTGGACAAGACGGTCGGCAAGGTCGAGGACTCCCTGCCGGAGCAGGTGCCGACCGACGCGGTGACGCTGGTGAAGCTGGACGGCGCTGTGAAGCTCGGCGCCGGGGTGCTGCTGGCGCTCGGCAAGGCTCCGCGGCTCTCCTCGGTGCTGCTGGCGAGCAGCCTGGTGCCGACGACGCTGGCCGGACACGCCTTCTGGGAGATCGACGACCCGCAGGAGCGCGCCGGGCAGCAGATCCACTTCTTCAAGAACCTCGGCCTCATCGGCGGCCTGCTGATCGCGGCCGTGGACACCGAGGGCAAGCCGTCCGTCGCCTACCGCGCCAAGCACGGCGCCTCCCGCGTGGCCGAGCAGACCCAGCTCAACGCGAAGGCCGCGAAGAAGGTCGCCCGCAGGGCCAAGCGCAGGGCCCAGCGCTGACCGCCGGCCCCGTGGCCGGTCAGGGGACCCTTACCTGCACGTCCGGGTGATGCGGTCGTAGCGTGAGGACGTGCCGGTACGCGTGCTGCTCGTCGACGACCACGAGGTGGTCCGTCGCGGCCTCCGGGACCTGCTGAGCACCGAGCCGGACCTCGACGTCGTCGCCGAGGCCGGCGGGGTCGGCGAAGCGGTCGTCCGGGCGCAGGCCGCCGAACCCGACGTCGCGGTCGTCGACATGCGACTGCCCGACGGGGACGGCCTGGACCTGTGCCGCAGGCTGCGGGCGCTGCCCACCCCGCCGCAGTGCCTGGTGCTCACCGCCTTCGACGACGAGCAGGCGCTGGTCGGCGCGATCAACGCCGGCGCCTCCGGGTACCTGCTCAAGCAGGTGCGCGGCAGGGACCTGGTGAACGCGGTGCGCGAGGTCGCGGCGGGCCGCTCGCTGCTGGACCCGGTGACGACCGCGCGGGTGCTGGAGCGGATGCGGCGCGGCGCCGAGCAACCCGCCGACGAGCTGGACGCGCTCACCGAGCAGGAGCGCCGGGTGCTCGACCTGATCGGCGAAGGGCTCACGAACCGGCAGATCGCGGAACGGCTGTTCCTGGCGGAGAAGACGGTGAAGAACTACGTCACCGCGGTCCTCGCGAAGCTCGGCATGGAGCGCCGCACCCAAGCCGCCGCCTGGGTAGCCCGCCGCCAGGGCTGACGTTCTTTGACTTTCCGCTCGTTTTGCGGAGTGGTCGGGTGGCGGAACCTCAGCTGCTTCCTCGCTGCGGGATCGTTTTCACCGGTGGCTCCGCCACAGGCGAAAACGCTGTCCTCGCGAGGAACCAGCTGAGAACCCGCGGGTGGTCCTGCTGCTCAGGTGGTCGGCGGCTCAGCGGCTTCGCCGCTGACGGGAAAATGACGCTAGCTGCGGCGTGGGTTCGGGGCTGGCGGTCAGAGCGGGACTTCCCAGGTGACCGTGGTTCCGCTGTCGGGTGAGGAGTGGATGACGCAGCGGCCGCCGGAGGCCGCCGCTCGCTCCTCCAGGTGCCGCAGCCCGCGCTTGGTGACGTCGCGCGGGATCCCGCAGCCGTCGTCGACGACCTGCAACCGCATCGCCCGGTCCGAGCAGCGCACCCGCACCAGCACGGCGCGCGCCCCGGAGTGCCGGACGACGTTGGAGAGGGCTTCGCGCAGCGCGGCCCGCAGGTGGTCGGCGAGCGCGACGGGCACTCCGCCGAGATCGCCGTCCATCTCCAGCTTCGGCGGCCTGCCGAGCAGTTCGCCGGCGATCTGCACCTCGGAACGGATGGAGTCGGCCAGGTCGGGGGCCTGCGCGGGCGTCTCCGGGTCGGCGGAGCGCAGGGTGCGCACGGTGGCGCGGACCTCGGCGATGGTCTGGTCGAGCTGGTCCATGGTGTCGGTGAGCCGCTCGGAGTCCGCCGGGTCGAGGCGCCCGGCGAGCCTGCGGTCCAGCACCTCCAGCTGCATCCCGGCCGCGTAGAGCCGCTGCACGATGACGTCGTGCAGGTCGCGGGCGATGCGCTCCCGCTCCTGGTAGACCGCGATGCGCTCACGAGCGGTGGAGCCTTCGGCGAGTACCAGCGCCAGCCCGGCTTGGGCGGCGAACCCGGTGAGCACCTCGACCGCGACCCGGGTGAACGTGGTGGCGCCGCGGCGCCGGTAGACCGCGAGCGCGCCGAGCCTGCGCTCCCGGGTGCCGAACGGGGCGACCGCGAACGGCCCGTAGATCCGCAGCGAGGGCGGCACGTACGGCGCGGTCATCGGATCGTCGATCAGGTCGTCGACGACGATGGGCACCCCGCTGCGGGCGACGCGGGCGGCGGCGGAGCGGGCGGAGAGCACCGCACCGACCGGGTCGCCGGAGGACGCGGGCTCGGCCGGGTAAGCGGCTTCGACGGTGAGCCTGCCGTCGTCGGCTCGGACCATGACGAGACCGAGGTCGGCTTCGGCGAGCGCGGCGGCGCGGCGCACCACCATCGGCAGCACCACGTCCGGGTCTTCGGCGGACAGGGCGGCCTTGGTGATCTCGGTGGAGGCGGCCAGCATGCGCCGGGCGAGTGCGGGATCCATGGCGTGCACGAGGCTAGTCCTCCGGTCCGCTCCTGACCTGCGCAGCAGGTGGGCGGTGTGACCTGGCCGATGATCGGCCGCGCGCGGGTCGGCGGTCATCGGGCGGCCGCCGGGGCGCGCAGGACGGTGACCGCGCCGTCGTGCACGCGCAGCACCAGGTCGGCCGCCTCGGCTTCGGCGGGCCGGTGCGTCACGTGCAGCACGGTGCGGTCGGCCTGGTCGCGCAGCCGCCGCAGGAGGGCCGCGGAGGTGGGCACGTCGAGGTGCGCGGTCGGTTCGTCGAGCAGCAGCGGGCCGTCGGCGAGCAGGGCGCGGGCCAGCGCGAGGCGCTGCGCCTCACCGCCGGAGAGCGCGGTGCCGCCGGAGCCGACGTGCTCGCCGAGCCGATCCGCCCAGCCGGGGAGCCCGGCCAGCCGCAGCGCCGCGCCGAGCCGCTCGTCGTCGGCGTGCGGCGCCGACATCCGCAGGTTCTCCCGGACGGTGGTGGACACCAGGTTCGGTTCCTGCGGGCACCAGGCGGCGCGGTCCGGCAGCAGCGCGGTCCCGCGTTCGGCGGGCAGGAAGCCGAGCAGCAGCGCGAGCAGGGTGGACTTGCCGCTGCCCGAGGGGCCGAGGACGGCGACGTGCGCTCCCGGCGGGACGGTCAGGTCGACGTCGCGCAGCGCGGGTTCGGCGGCGCCGGGCCAGCGCACGTCGACGCCCCGCAGTTCGATGCGCCCGTCGGTGGCGCGGGCGGCGGCCCCGGGTTCGGCGGCGGCGGGTTCGGCAGCAGCAGCGGAGTCGGCGGCGGGTTCGGCGCCCGCACCCGGTCCGGCCGCGTCCGGCCCGGTAGCAGCGCCGGTAGCGGCGGCCGTGCCCGAAGCGGTTCGGGGATCGGCGGCCGCACCGGATTCGGCCGCGCGCGGTTCGGCGGCCCCGGCGGCGAGCAGCGGCGCCAACCGGTCCTGCGCGGCCCGCAGGTTCCGCCACTGCTGCGCGGCGGGCGGCAGCAGCGCGACGGCCTCGGCGGCGGCGAGCGGTACCAGCGCCAGCAGCGGCGCGAGCTCCGGCGCGAGGCGCCCGGCGGCGACGGCGACCGCGCCGAGCCACGCCCCGCCGAGCACGGCGACGCCCACGGCGAGGGTGCCGACGGCGGTGGCGGCCCCGGCGCCGAACGCGGCGCGGCGGGCGCGGGCGGCGAGCCGGGCGTCGGCGGCGGCGAGTTCGGCGCGGCGCCCGGTGTGCGCGCCGAAGGCGAGCAGTTCGGCGGCGCCGTCGAGCAGTGCGAGCACCCGGTCGGCGACGTGCCTGCGCCCCGCGGCGACGGCGGTGCTGGCGCGGCGTTCCGCGGCGAGCGCCGCCGCGACCCCACCGGCTCCCGCGACCAGCAGCGACACCGCCAGCAGCGCACCGGCGGACGGCAGCACCAGTGCTTGCAGCACCACGGCGGCGAGCGCGACGAGCACCGCGGTCAGCGGCGGGAGCACGACCCGCGGCACCAGGTCGCGCACCGCTTCGAGGTCGTCGACGAGCCGCGCGACGCCGTCGCCGCGCCGCAGTCCGGCGGTGCGGGCCGGACCGAGCCGCACCAGCGCGTCCCACAACCGTTCCCGCAGCATCCCGGCGGTGCGGAACGCGGCGTCGTGCGTGACGAGCCGTTCCACGTAGCGCACGGCGGCCCTGGACAGCGCGAAGGTGCGCACGCCGACGACGGCGACGGACAGGGTGAGGATCGGCGGCTGCTGCGAGGCGCGGGCGATCAGCCACGCGGAGGTCGCGGTGAGCGCCAGCCCGGACAGCAGCGACAGCGCGGCCAGCCCGACCCCGGCGAGGGTGCGCGGGGTGATCAGCTCGCGGAGGGTGCCGCGGGCGGCGGGCAGCCCGGGCACGGTGCCCGCGGGCCCGTCGGCGGGCGCGAGTTCGGGTTCGGCGGGTTCGGCGCCGGGGCGGTGGCTGGCGAGCACGACGGTGGCGCCGCGCTCGGCGGCGCGCTCGATCGCCCGCTCCACCTGGTGCGCGGTAGCCGGGTCGAGGTGCGCGGTGGGCTCGTCGAGCAGCAGCACCCGGGCGACGCCGCGCAGCCGCAGCAGGGCGCGCGCGACGGCGACCCGCTGCCGCTCCCCGGTGGAGAGCCCGTCGACGGGCCGGTCCCGCAGGTGCGCTGCGGCGGCTTCGGCGAGGGCGTCGTCGAGCGCGTCGAGGGTGTCCGCGGGCTGGTCGGCGACGGCGAGTTCGAGTTCGTCGGCGACGGTGCCGCCGGTGAACGCGGGCCGCTGCGGCACCCACGCGAGGTGCCTGCGCCAGGTTCCCGGGTCGATGTCGCGCAGGTCGGTGCCCGCGTAGGTGAGGGTGCCGCGCTCGGGCCGGGTGAAGCCGAGCAGCACGCCGAAGGTGGTGGACTTGCCGCTGCCGCTGGGCCCGATGCCGTCGAACCCGTCGAGCCGCAGCACCTCCCCGGGCATCGCGGTGAAGGAGAGCCCGTCGGGCGCGTGCCGGCCGCGGCGGGCGACGGCGAGGTCCCGCACCCGCAGCGCGCGCGCCGCGCCGAGCTCGACGGGATCCCCGGTGCTGGCGGGCGCGTCGGTCATGATGATCTCGTCGGCGCGCCGCACCGCTTCCACGCCGTCCTCGCTGGCGTGGTGCGCGGCCCCGGCGGCGCGCAGCGGCAGGTAGCACTCGGGGACGAGCACCAGCACCAGCAGCCCGGTCGCCAGGTCCAGCTCCCCGGACACGAGCCGCAACCCGATGCCGACGGCGACCAGCGCCACCGACAGCGAGGAGCACAGCTCCAGCACCAGCGCGGACAGGAACGCGACGCGCAGCGTGGCGACGGTGCTGCGCCGGTGCTGGTCCCCGACCTTCCGGACCACGGCGCGCTGCGCGCCGGCCCGGCGGAACGCGGTGAGCACCGGCAGCGCCCGCACCAGTTCGTGCAGCTGCGCGGACAGCCGCTGGGTGTCGTCGGTGGCGCGCGCGGTGCGCTGCTCGGTGTAGCGGCCGACGAGCCACGCGAACAGCGGGATCAGCGGCACGGTGCCGAGCACGACGACCGCCGAGATCGGGTCGGACCACAGGATCCAGGCACCCGCGAGCAGCGGTACCACCGCGGCGGTGACCAGCGCGGGCAGGTACTTGGTGAAGAACGCGTCGAGCGCGTCGAGCCCCTTGGTGGCGAGCGAGGTCAGCTCCACCGGCCCGCGGCCGCGGATCCACTCGGGGCCGCGCCGCAGCGCCGAGTCGAGCAGCTGCGCCCGCAGTTCCTCCTTCGCCCCGGCGGCGGCGCGGGCAGAGGCGGATTCGGTGGCCCAGCCGAGCGCGGCGCGCGCCACGATCGCCGCGGCGAGCACGCCGAGCCGGTCGGCGACGGCGGCCGCACCGACCCCGGCGGTGACGACCTCGGCGAGCGCGCTCGCCAGGGCCCAGGCCTGCACGATCAGCGCGGCGGCGTTGCCCGCGGCGAGCAGCCCGGCGACGAGCAGCGCCCACCGCGCCGACCGGGACAGCCGGGGCAGGGCGCCGAGCGGCCCGCTCACGGCGCGTGCACCGGCGGGATGTGGTGGGTGCCGATGCGCTTGCGGAACACCCAGTACGTCCAGCCCTGGTAGATCAGCACGGCCGGGGTGCCGAACGCGGCGACCCAGGTGATGACGGTGAGCGTGTAGGGGCTGGAGGCGGTCTCGGCGATGGACAGCGAGAACGCCGGGTCGAGCGTGGAGGGGATGACGTTCGGCCACAGCGCCCCGAACAGGGTGACGACCACGCCGGCGAGCGCGATGCCCTGCAGCGCGAACGCCTGCCCCTCCCGCCAGGAGATCATCCGGGCGAGGGCCGCGAGGGCGGCGGCGAGCGCGATGCCCAGCGGCACCCACGTCCACGCCTCGCCCTGGGTGAGCTGCGCGATGAGCAGCAGCGCGATCACCGGCAGCAGCAGCACCGGCCCGAGCCGCAGCGCGAACTTCCGCGCCCGCTCCCGCACCTCGCCCGCGGTCTTGAGCGACAGGAACACGGCGCCGTGCAGGAACGAGAAGCCCCACACCGCCAGCGCCCCCACCACGTTCGGCAGCGTCAGCAGCACCAGCGGCCCGCCGACGCGGTCCCCGTTGGCGTCCAGCGGCAGGCCGAACACGCTCGCCGACAGCACCAGCCCGATCATCATCGGCGCGATCCAGGAGGCGAGCACGATCACGGTGTCCCAGGTGCGCCGCCACCGCGCGGTGTCGACCTTGCCGCGGTACTCGAAGGCGACGCCGCGCCCGATGAGCACCAGCAGCAGGAGCAGCAGCGGCAGGTAGGCGGTGCTGAACAGGGAGGCGTACCAGCCGGGGAAGGCGGCGAAGGTGGCGCCGCCGGCGACGATCAGCCACACCTCGTTGCCGTCCCACACCGGCCCGATCGTGTTGATCAGCACCCGGCGTTCGCGCTCCTCGCGGCCGAGGACCGGCAGCAGCATGCCGACGCCGAAGTCGAAGCCCTCCAGGAACAGGTAGCCCAGCCACAGCGTGGCGATCAGGGCGAACCAGAAGGTGGGCAGGTCCATCACGTTCTCCATTGGTGGCTGATGTGCTCGGTGAGTCGGCTAGCGGAACCTCAGTGGCCTTCTCAGTTCAGTAGGCGAACGACAGCGTCTCGCCGTCGTCGGATTTGTCGTCGTCGGAGGGTTCGTGGGGCATCGTCGCGGCTACGCCGCCCTTGACGAAGCGGACGATCAGGAAGATCTCGACGCAGGCCAGCACGCCGTACACGGTGGTGAGGCCGATCAGCGAGGTCAGCATCTCCCCCGGCGTCACCCCGGAGGACACGGCCGACGCGGTGTACATCCACACCCCGTCCACTCCGGAGGGGTTCGGGTTGGGTGCGACGACGAACGGTTGCCTGCCGAGCTCGGTGAAGATCCAGCCGAACGCGTTGCCGAGGAACGGGGTGGCGATGCTCGCCACCGCCAGCGGCCCCCACCAGCGGCCCTTCGGGAAGCGGCCACCGCGGGTGAACCAGAGGACGGCGACGGCACCGAGCGCGGCGACCCCGCCGAAGCCGATCATGAAACGGAAGCCCCAGTAGGTGGCGGGCAGGTTCGGCACGTAGTCGATGGGCTGCCCGGCGAACTGACCGAGCCGCGGGTCGTCGGGGTAGTTCGTGCCGTAGGCGGCCTGGTACTGCGGCACCAGCGCCTGCACGCCCTCGACCTCGCTGGTGAAGTCGCCGTTGGCCAGGTACGAGAGGATGTAGGGCACGGTGAAGCTCTTGACGTCCTCGCAGTTCTGCCGCCCCACGTCGCCGTAGGCGAAGATCGAGAAGCTGGCGGGCTCCTCGGTGTGGCAGAGCGCCTCGGCGGAGGCCATCTTCATCGGCTGCTGCTCGAACATCAGCTTGCCCTGCACGTCGCCGGAGATCGCGAGCCCGGCGAAGGCGACCACGCCGACCCAGGCCCCGAGCCGCATCGAGGTGTGCCAGAGCTTCCGGTCCTCGTCGTCGCGCGGCGAGTTCCGGTGGTGCCGCACGATCTTGTAGGCGCCGATGCCGATGAGGAACGACCCGGCCACGGCGAAGCAGCCGAAGACGGTGTGCGGGAACGCGGCGAGCACGGTGTTGTTGGTCATCACCGCCCAGATCGAGGTCAACCGCGGCCGCCCGTCGACGACCTCGATGCCGACCGGGTGCTGCATCCACGAGTTCGCGGCGAGGATGAAGTAGGCGGAGGCGACCGTGGCCAGCGAGAACGCCCAGGCGCAGGCGAGGTGCACGCCCTTCGACAACCGGTCCCAGCCGAAGATCCACAGGCCGAGGAAGGTCGATTCGACGAAGAACGCGACGATGCCCTCCATCGCCAGCGGGGCGCCGAACACGTCGCCGACGAAGCGGGAGTACTCGCTCCACGCCATGCCGAACTGGAACTCCTGGACGATCCCGGTGACCACGCCCATCGCGAAGTTGATCATCATCAACTTGCCCCAGAAGCGGGTCATCTTCAGGTAGCGCTCGTTGCCGGTGCGCCACCACGCCGTCTGCATTCCCGCGACCAGCAGGGAGAGCCCGATGGTCAGCGGAACCATCAGGAAGTGGTAGACGGTCGTGATCCCGAACTGCCACCGGGCGATGTCGAGGAGTTCCACGCGGCCAGTCTGCCGGGGCCGGGCACCCCGGTTTCAGGGGCCGCCGTCCCCCTCGTGCCAGGACGGAGGTCCCGGGTCCGACCAGGACTTTCGTCCCGGGTCGCCGCGGCGGGATGTGATCTTTTCTACCGGACGGATCCCATGATCGGAACCCCTCTCGCCCGGATCGGGGCCGCGGCGGCGCTCGGCGCGGTCCCGGGGATCAGCGGAGCGCTTCGGCCACCGCTCGGGCCGAACCGGCGACCAGCGGCCCGACCTCCTCGACGGCGAGGGGTTCCAGCGCGAGGACGCCGACGCTGGCGCGCAGCGAGGGCACGCCCAGCACCGGTGCGGCGACGCCGTAGCCGCCGCAGTGCAGCTCGCCGCTGCTGCTCACCCACGGCGGCCCGTCCGCGAGCAGGTCCACGGCCCGGCCAGCGGCACCACGCTGCACGGGGTGCCGGGAACCGATCCGGTAGGCCACGTGGTGGCTGGTCCAGGACGGTTCGGCGACCGCGACGGCCTGCGCCTCACCGCCGTCGGCGACGGTGAGGTGCGCGGTGGCGCCGACCTGCTCGGCGAGCTCGTGCAGCGCGGGCGTCGCCGCGAACCGCAGCTGCGGCAGCACGCGTCCGGCGACGCGCAGCACGCCGAGCCCCAGCCGCACCCGGGTGCCCTCCCGGCGCACCAGTCCCCGGTCCTGCAGCGGGCCGAGCAACCGGTACACGGCGGCGCGGCTGACGCCGACGGTGGCGGCGAGGTCGCTGATGGTGGGGGCGGCGCCGTCGGCTTCGGCGACGGCCTGCAGCAGGTTGAGCCCGCGCTCCAGGGTCAGCGAGGTCTCCTTGGCGGGGGCGTCCTTGGCCGCGCCGCCCACCGGGTGCCCGTGGCCGCCAGCCGGGCCGCGGCGTCCCGGGTCAGCGGGACCGGGCCGGTGCGCCGCCCGCGGCGGGGCCGGATCGGGAGGTCGCGCCGGGTCGGGGGTTCGGGCCACCGGTCACCTCCAGGTCGCGGACAGCACCGTGCCCGTCACCTCGCTGAGGCCGATCACCGAACCGTCCGGTCCGGGCGCGGTCCCCCCGAGTGTGACCCGATCACCGTCCTGGAGGAAGGTGCGCTGCTCCCCGTCGTCCAGCGTGATCGGTTCGGCGCCGCCCCAGGTGAGCTCCAGCAGGCAGCCGCGCTCCTCCTTGGCCGGCCCGGACACGGTGCCGGAGGCGAACAGGTCGCCGGGCCGCACGGTCGCCCCGTTCACGGTCAAGTGCGCGAGCTGCTGCGCCGGGGACCAGGCCATGTCGGCGAACCGCGGCCGGGACAGCACGATGTCGTTGCACCGCACCTCCAGCGACAGGTCCAGCCCCCACGGCTCGGTCTCGGCGAGGTAGTCGTGCAGGGCGTGCTCCCGTTCCGGCAGCGCGATGCGCGCGTGCTCGAAGGCCTCCAGCGGCGTGATCCACCCGGCGATGGACGTCGCGAACGACTTCGCCAGGAACGGGCCCAGCGGCTGCGATTCCCACAGCTGCAGGTCCCGCGCGGACCAGTCGTTGACCAGCGCCACGCCGAAGCAGTGCTCGGCGAAGTCCTCCGTCGGCACCCGCGACGCGGTCTCCCCGCCGCACACGAAGCCGACCTCGGCTTCGAAGTCGAGCCTGCGGGTGGGGCCGAACGCGGGGTTGCGGTCGCCGGTGGTGCGCCGCTGCCCGCTGGGCCGCGGCACGTCGGTTCCGGAGACGCGGACGGTCCCGGCACGGCCGTGGTAGCCGACGGGCAGGTGCGTCCAGTTCTCCGGCAGTTCGCTCGCGCCGCGGCGCAGGATGCGGCTGACGTTCCGCGCGTGGTGCGGCGAGGAGTAGAAGTCCACGTAGTCGGCGACGGTGAACGGCAGCACCATCGTGTGCCAGTCGGTGCGCACCAGTTCGGCGCCGGCGGGCGCGCGGTCGGCGGTGACCAGTTCGGTGAGCCGCTCCCGCAGTTCCCGCCAGCGCGCCCGCCCGGCGGCCAGCAGCGGGTCGAGCGAGCGGGCGCCGACCAGTTCGGACAACCGAGGACCCAGCGAGTCCGCGACACCGCGCAGCGGCAAGGCGTGCTTGCCGACCCGCACGGCCACCACCGGTCCGCTCGCGGTGACCAGCACCCCGTACGGGAGCGTCTGCGGTCCGAACGGCTTGTCGGCGGCGAACTCGGGGTCCTCGATCCAGGTCACAACAGCCCCAGCCCTTCCAGGTCGGTCACCGGGTCGGTCAGCGAGCAGGAGCCGTAGGAGGCGAACACGTCGCGCACGGCGGTCGCGGCCGCGTCGGACAACGAGCCCGCTTCGGCGGCGAGGGCGTCGCCGTCGGCGCTCTCCAGCGCGTCGCGCACGTCCTTGCCGGACAGGCAGCGGGCGGTGGCGACGAGCAGGTTGAGGAAGCCGTGCTGCATGAACCCGGTCGCCGGGTCGGCGCCGCGGACGGCGGTCTGCATGCCCGCGGTGGTCTTGAACGGGACGCTGAGCGTGCTGACGGTGGCGAGGAAGTCGGCGACGACGTCGACGGGCGGCACCGATTCGGAGGTGGGCCCGCCGGTGCGCAGCTTCGGCCAGCAGCCGTGCTCGGCGACGCGCTTGATGCCGTCCAGCCAGCCTTCGGGGCTGCGCCGGGGTTCGACGACGCGGATGACGTCCTCGGGCACGAACTCGGAGACGCGTTCCAGCCAGACGTCGTCGACGTCGGAGGGCGCGGGCATCTCGACCATGCGCAGCGCCAGGAGTTCCTGGCGCCCTTCGATGATGGACAGCGCCTTGGGCACTCCGCCGAGCCCGGTGTCGCAGACCAGCGACAGCGGGACCGGTTCGGCCGGCTTGGCCTTGGCGAGCTCGGTGATGAGCTCGGCCAGCCGGGAGGCCTGGCACAGCATCGGGCCCATCACGCCCGAGTACTCACCGGTCCGGGCGGCGAGGTGGGCGTTGACCGCGTGGTCGACTTGCGCGCTGCCCGGTGGGAACAGCGCTGCGTCGTCGACCAGTCGGGCGAACAGTGGCGGGATGCCGCGCGGACCCGGCGCGCGAAGCTCAACAGCGCTTGACACGGCAGACACGCTAATGCCGCGCCGTTCGGTGAACAAAGGTGGCCGAGGAACGGGCGTCCGGCGGTCTTCCCCTGCTGCCGTTCGGTGGATCATCACTGCTGGTGGCGGGCTCCGCCGGGCCCCGTTGATCCACTCGGGTGATCTCGCGGCGGCTGCGCGGGGTGGCCCCGCGGCCGTTCCGCTGCGCGGATCGATCTCGCCACCAGCCGGTCGGGAACCGCGCCGATCCCTCCTCCGGTTCCGCGCCGGGCACCGTCCCGGACCGCGGGAGAACCCCGCGCGGCGGTGGGAACTTCCCGCGCACAGCCCCGCGGTGGGCCGATCAGCTGGTAAGACGGACAGCGGCTTTCCCCTGCGGACCTGCTGGGTTAGGCTTACCTAAGTTGGAGGTGAGCGGTGCGCGAGAGGACGACACGTCGCCCGGCCAAGCCGAACCCGGCGGAGCGGGCCCGAACGATCGCTAGACGAGGTGGCAGGGCCGCGTTGATGCCTTCCGGGGAGAGTTCGGCCCGGATCGCACCGCTGCTGCACCACGTGCATCCGGACGGCACCGCCACGGTGCTGCTCGGCGACGACCACCCGCTGGTCGCGACGGCGTGGCAGGCGCCGCGGACCGAGATCGCGGCGGTGCTGGAGGTGGCCGACCCGACCCCGGTCCAGCTGCGCGAGTCGGTGCGCGGACTGCTGTGGCTGACCGGCCAGATCCGCGTCCTGACCGGGACCGACGCCCGGGAGGACGTGCTGGCGGTCGCCGAGCAGCGCCCGGACAGCCGGCTGCTCGACGCGGGCCACGGCGCCTCGGTGCTCAAGCTGGAACCGGCGTCGCTGGTGCTGGCGGACGCGGAGGGCACCTGCTCGGTGCCCGCCGCCGAGTTCACCGCCGCCCGCCCGGATCCGTTCTGCATGTTGGAGGACGGCTGGCTGCGGCACCTGGAGAGCGCCCACCGGGACGTGGTGGGCATGCTCGCGCGGCACCTGCCGGACGACCTGCGCGGCGGGCACATCCGCCCGCTGGGCCTGGACCGGTTCGGGCTGCGGCTGCGGGTGGAGTCGGCCGACGGCGATCACGACGTGCGGCTGGCGTTCTCCGAGCCGGTGGAGACCGCGGAGTCGCTGGGCCTGGAGCTGCGCCGCCTGGTCGGCTGCCCGTTCCTGGCTGGCCAGCGCTCGGCCTGATCCCGTTGCGGCGGCGCGGGTTCCGCCGCGCCGCGCGGGTACGGTTCCGCAGGTGAGCACCTTGCGCGAGTGGCTGGTCCCGGCCCGCCCCGAGGAACCGGCCCGGCTCGCCGATCCGGCGCAGCGCCGCGCGATCGGCGTGGAGCTGGTCGTGGTGTTCGCGGTGACGCTGGGCATGTCCGGCCTGCAGAGCCTGCTGTCGCTGCTGGACGCGCTGTCCCAGCCGCAGTCGCTGGCGGACCAGGCGGTGGCGATCAACGCGCCGCAGGCGGAGGCCGGGCTGCTGGACCTGGCGCAGCAGCTGGCGAACGTGCTGCGGCTGTTCGCCTGGGGCGCGCTGGGGATCTTCCTGCTGTGGCGCGGCGGGGTCGCGCTGGCGCGGATCGGCCTGGACCGCTCGCGGCCGTGGCGGGACGCGCTGGGCGGCGCGGGGCTGGCGGCGCTGATCGGCGTGCCGGGGCTGGGGTTGTACCTGACGGCGCACGCGCTCGGGCTGAGCCTCACCGTGCAACCGTCCACTTTGGACGACGCGTGGTGGCGGGCGCCGGTGCTGGTGCTGTCGGCGTTCGGGAACTCGTTCGCCGAAGAGGCGCTGGTGGTGGCGTACCTGCTGACCCGGTTGCGGCAGCTGGGCTGGTCGGAGAACCGCTCGCTGTGGGCGTCGGCGGTGCTGCGCGGCAGCTACCACCTGTACCAGGGCTTCGGCGGGTTCGTCGGGAACGTGGTGATGGGCCTGGTGTTCGGCCGGGTGTGGCAGCGCGCGAACCGGTTGTGGCCGCTGGTGGTCGGGCACGCGCTGATCGACGTGGTGGCGTTCGTCGGTTACGCGGCGCTGCGCGGGAAGGTCGGCTGGCTCCCCTGACGGCCCCGCCCGGCGAACGGCCCACCCGTCCGGCCCGGTCGGGCGAACGGGCCGTCCGCCCGGCGGTCGGCGGGTCGATCCGAGTCGTCGACGGTGGACAACGGATCGCCCTTCCGGTGGTCGTTCAGCGCAACGTTCGATGTTTTTCACGCGCGGGCAGCCCTGTTTTCGATCGTGACGGCTAGGCTCGATGACGTGAACCCACGCGCGAGCGAACCGCACGTGCGCAGCGAGGTCGGCCCGCTGCACACCGTCCTGCTGCACCGCCCGGGCGACGAGCTCAAGCGGCTCACCCCGCGCAACAGCGACCAGCTGCTGTTCGACGCGATCCCGTGGGTGGACCGCGCGCAGGCCGAGCACGACGCGTTCGCCGAGGTGTTGCGCTCCCGCGGCATCGAGGTGGTGCTGCTGCACGAACTGCTGGTGGAGACCCTCGCGGATCCGCGGGCGCGGGCCGCCGCGGTGCACAGCGCGGTGGACGAGCGCGAGCTCGGCACCGACATCGCCGACGTGCTCCGCTCCCACCTGTCCACAGTGGACGAGAAGGCGCTGGCGGGTGCGCTGATCGCGGGCATGACCTTCGAGGAACTCCCCGCCGCGGAAGGCGATTCGCTGGTGCGCCGGATGCACCTGCCGCACGACTTCGCGCTCACCCCACTGCCGAACCTGCTGTTCACCCGCGATTCCTCGGTGTGGGTGGGAGATCGCGTCGCGGTCGCCTCGCTCGCGATGCCCGCGCGCCGCCGCGAATCGGCGATCACCGACCTGATCTACGCCTACCACCCGCGGTTCTCCCGCTCCGGCCGCGCGTACGGCGCGCACTCCGCGCCGGTGGAGGGCGGGGACGTGCTGCTGCTGGCGCCGGGCGTGGTCGCGATCGGCGTCGGCGAGCGCACCACCCCGGCAGGCGCGGAGTCCTTCGCCCGCTCGATGTTCGCCGACGACCTCGCGCACACGGTGCTGGCGGTGCCGATCACCCAGCAGCGCGCGTCGATCCACCTGGACACGGTGTGCACGATGGTCGCCGAGGACGCCGTGGTGATGTACCCGGCGATCCAGCACTCGCTGACCGCGTACTCGCTGCGCCCGCACGAGGACGGCGTGTCCGTGTCCGGCCCGGAACCGTTCCTGGAATCCGCGGCGCACGCGATGGGCATCGACCGGCTGCGCGTCATCGACACCGGCCTGGACCCGGTGACGGCGGAGCGCGAGCAGTGGGAGGACGGCAACAACACCCTCGCCCTCGCCCCCGGCGTCGTCATCGCCTACGAGCGCAACGTGGAGACGAACTCCCGCCTGGAGGCCGCCGGCGTGGAGGTCGTGCGCATCAGCGGCTCCGAACTCGGCACCGGCCGCGGCGGCCCCCGCTGCATGTCCTGCCCCATCACCCGCGGCGAGCTGTGAGCTCCCGCTAGGACCGGTGGTTCCGGCGGAGGTCGAGGAGGGTTCGGGCCTGGCGCCCGCATTCGGGGCAGGTCGGGTCGAGCCAGTCCACATCGGACGGTTCGACGAGTTCGCCCCCGGTGCCGCACAGCGCGCTGCGCCACTCCCCCTCCCGCGGCGGCCGATCCGGGCTGAACGCGTGTCGAGCGCCGCCCATCGGGCGCCAGTAGACGACGAGTCCTGAAGCACCACCAAGCACGCCGATCACCTCTCATCGCTGCGGGAACCCACCCGGGAAGAGCGGCGGCCCCGGCTCCGGGGTCGGGGAGGTACCGGTGCCGAGTCCGCCGCCGACAGTGACTCGGAGTGGCCTATCGTCACCGTCTGACACGAAGCTAGTGCTCCGCGAGCGAATTAGCTAGCGACCTGTTCGACCTGAACCTGATCGAGTGATCGACTACGAGGTGGTTCCGCATGGCACCGAACTCACCGACCGTCGCCAACTGGGCGCTGGGCCGCCGGATCCGGGAGAAGCGCGAAGCCGAAGGGCTGCCCGGCGCGGACGGCGCGAAGCGCGTCGGCATCACGCCCGCGTTCCTCTCCGAAGTGGAGAAGGGCAAGAAGAACCTCTCCCCCGACAAGATGGAAGCACTGCTCGGCGCCTACGAATTCACCACCGAGGAGCAGGAGGAGCTGCGCGACCTCCGCGACCAGGGCAGCCGACGCGGCTGGTGGACGAGCTACAGCGCGCTGTTCAGCAACGAACTCCTCCGCCTGTTCGGACTGGAGCACGGGGCGGAGAGCCTCTGCACCTACGACAACGGCCTCGTGAACGGACTCCTCCAGACCGAGGACTACGCCCGCGCGATCATCGAATCGGGCACGCCCAACGTCCGGCTCGCCGAAGCCGATCGACGGGTCCAATGCCGCATGATGCGCCAACGACGCCTCACCGGCGAAGATCCGCTACGCATTCGAACGATCATGACCGAATCCTCGCTGCGCCAGCAGATCGGCGGTCGTTCTACGCTCCGGAACCAACTCGACCACCTGGCGAACCTCATCGAGGATCATCCGGACCACGTCGAGGTGTGGATCATTCCGTTCGAAGCGACCGGCGGCGACGCGCTCGGCGGTTCTTCCTTCATGCTCCTGGACTTCCCGAGCGGCCGGCTCCCCACGATGCTCTGGCAGGAAACCGTGACCTCGACCAGGCTCACGTCCCATCCGCTGTCGGTGCGGGAGTACAGCATCGCCATTTCGTCGGCAGCGGAGCATTCCCTGAGCAGGGAAGATTCCTTGCGATTGATCAAGAAGGCATCGAGTGAGCTTTGACCCGCTCCTATAGTGAGATCCATGGAACGGATCGACATCAGCACGTCGAGCGGCTGGCGGAAGTCGAGCCGCAGCGCCAACAACTCGCACTGCGTGGAGGTCGCCGTGGCCGAGGACGTCGTCGGGGTCCGCGACACCAAGGACCGCCTCGGCGGCACCCTCACGTTCACCCGAGCACGATGGACCTCCTTCCTCACCGCGCTCGACCGGCCCGATCGCTGACGGAAGCCGGACCTCGGTCGAGCCCGATTGGAGTTCCGGCCATGCAGCCAGAGCGCGAAGCAGCCACCCGCAATCGGCCCCCTTGGCGGAAGTCGAGCCGCAGCAGCAGCAACTCCTACTGCGTGGAGGTCGCCGTGGCCGAGGACGTCGTCGGGGTCCGCGACACCAAGGACCGCCTCGGCGGCACCCTCACGTTC